>NZ_JAKRFY010000019.1:0-139761 GCF_022347805.1 Pseudoalteromonas sp. Of7M-16
CCTGAACCTAAACTCGTCACCCTGAACTTGTTTCAGGGTCCACAACATTCATTACTAAACATGGATTGCGGGGCAAGCCCACAATGACGGATAGGCAGGTTAGTCTGAACTTAAACTCGTGATCTTGAACCTAAACCCGTGATCCTGAATCCAAACCCGTAGCCCTGAACCTAAACTCGTCACCCTGAACTTGTTTCAGGGCCCACAACATTCATTACTAAACATGGATTGCGGGGCAAGCCCACAATGACGGATAGGCAGGTTAGTCTGAATTTAAACTCGTGACCTTGAGCCTAAACCCGTAGCCCTGAACCTAAACCCGTCACCCTGAACTTGTTTCAGGGTCTACAGCATTCATTACTAAACATGGATTACGGGGCAAGCCCGCAATGACTGAAGTAGCGGGGCAAAGACTGAATAGGGCAAAGACTGTATATGTTTAAGAGTGCCGCATTAAATTGGACACGCGATGCTGTCAAAATACGATCACTGGTCTGTATCAAGTGGTGCTCCGAATCCCAATCTATTTCCACTTGGGTCAAGCACTCTAAAATCTCGAACATTGAAGCTACGATCGGCTATTTCAAGTTCAATATTAGCTCCGTTCATAACACACGACTCATAATATTCTTCTAAGTTTGTTACATGAAAGAAAATAACTGAAATACCCGTAGGGCCCCCTCCTGATGCGTCTAGTTGCAGTTCGAAGCCATCTAGTGCAATACCGGCCCTGACAGCTGGCTCCCCCCAAGTCCATGTTACTTTGAATCCGAGGGCATTTTGAAAATAATCGAGACTTGATTGCAGGTCATTAACTGCCAACACAGGGTTCATCAAGGTTACTTTAGCACTTTGTGTCATAATCCGTGCCCTTCAATAACTAATTGACCCACTTCAGTTCACATAAAGATGGGAAGGAAAGTTGTAAAGTAAGACTGTCAGGTTTCGAGGAATTCTTCAACTGGAAGAGGTTAAGCAAAGGATACTTTATGCGCATATTCAAGAAAGTGATGGTTTGTCTTACATTGATGATTAGGGCTTAACGGGTGTGCGTTAACTACCCCCAGCAATCTGAAATAAAAAGAGAACTTAGGGCATTACTTGATAAAGCAACGGTTTTTTTAGAGGAGTCCAAATTTAATAGTGAAGACCATCAACTTGCTTTTTTTTTGTCAAAAACTCGAAATTAAATCTAACAATACTTGAGCTAAGAGGTGCGTTAAAGGAGGCCTCTTACTTGCTCGTAAATGCGGGTTTTACCAATCCTGCGCAAGTCGTCTATTGCACCCAAAATGACTTTGATAGTGGCTCATGTTTTGCGCTAAGCTGTTTTGCCTGCGTAGACCCTGCAAAGAGCAACCTGGATCGCTTGGAACTGACTTACTATGTAGGCATGACTCAACAACTGCAAATTTACAATCCTATCGTAAAAAGGGGGAGCAGGGCCCTTGTTCGGCCACTCCAAAAATAACATATTAAGTTCAGCCGCTTCCAAATTCAGTGTTGTTTGGGAGCTATGTAGTATTTCCTTATGATAATTCTGAGCGGTCGCAAAGGCTGGTGAGTGAAGACATTGATGAACGTAAAAAATGAGACTGTATCGATTTACAGCTAAAGGTGAAGGGTTGGCCTTCCCCAAATGAGGTTGAATCGTTTTATTAACAGTCTCGCGGTTTGAAAAGTAGCCTACTAAATTTTTTTAGATTGCCAATTATGCTCGCGCGCTATCGCTTCGAGCTTATCAAGTGGGGTTTTCATTGACCAACACAAGTTTGAAAATGTATGAAGGGCAAATTCATCTCGTGTTATTTTGGTCTTAACCCCTTGCTGTTCTTGGATTTTTATATTAGCTGGATATACAGTAGCAGAGTGCATTAACTCTTCATTTGAGTCGTAGTACTCCATTGTATAAACCCACTCCGGAAGGTAGTCAAAAATTGATTTAAATTGTTCCGTTTTGGCCGCGCTAAAATCGTGACAAACTTCATATATAGATGAGGGACCAAATAGCGTACTCTCTTCAATGAGTGCGTTGAAGAATGGACGAGCAAATATGTCTTTTCCAAGTAGAGACGCCATGATTAGCTTAGAGGCCTCGTCACCCTCGGGGCTTTTATCTCTTCTAATATCAACCCACTCTATTAGCTCGGTGCCAAGCTCTCTACTTGGGTCCGGTGAGTCAGCCAACTGCATAATGCCCATTTTAAATATATTTTTCTTGAAGTTTTTATAATTGAAAGGTATTTCGTTAGTTCCATATTTGGAGCTTAGCCAGTGTGCAACAACTTCTTCTCCTTCAATGAGCGCTTCAGACCATTTAATTTTTGTACGTGGATCCATCGTTTTCTCCTGTGTCTACTTTTGGTCGATTAAATTAATAAGGTCATTCCATTTTAAGTTGCTGTTTTCAATGGTTTTTCCACTTCTTCTCGTGATGATGTTTACGCCATCCGAAGATAACTTAATATCAGTGCTCCCATTTCTTTCTCCTAAATATTCTTTTTGTATATTGCACTTTTTAAACCCGGATTTTACTAGTGAGTTGTACAACCACATTGGAGGGTTGTTGGTCCTAGTTTTTCCACCTACAAACCAAGCATAAATTGGTTGGTTTTCTTCTTTTGCGATTTTTACAATATTCTTTAACCATTCAACATAAAAGGTGCAATCTGATTCGCTTGGCTTTCCGTCGGTATGATGTAATAGGGTAAATATTTTGTCTTTTGTTGGGGTGTAAGTAATAACTCCAGAGCATACGGTGTAGGCCAAGGATTCAATGCATCCCTGCTTAATTATTGCTGAGTAACCATATTTGGATTTCTGCCCGTTCATTACTACAACTTTGTCTTTTTCAATGGTGATATTTTCGTAGGAAAATTGACGTTCTTCTCTATTCATTAATATGTTTCCAAGTTAGCCCAAAGTAACTTTTACTTTAATGATAGATTGTCTTTTATACTCTTTCAGAGTGTGGGATTAATCGTCGTATTTTATTTTTATTGCCTATAATTTATTTTAACGCGCCGTTTCTGCAGCCACTTCCTTTAACTTATCCAAAATGAATTTTTGATTTCGATTGTCTACAAAGGCAATCTGATTTGAAGTAAATACATTGTGTTTGGTATCCATCGCATACAGCCGCACACGGCCTGTACTGCCCCAAAAGGTGTTTATAAGAGATTGATCTTCTTTGGGAAAAGAATTTAATTCGCCGGAACGAAAATGTAGGATGTTAGTGGAAGATGGTTGTAATTCTGCCTGCTCAGTATACCTTTGCATTTTGAGACGAATATCAACATAGTTATTGTCGCTAATTTGCACACGCATAAGTGCGAGTGGCCTCAAAGACGTGCTAACTCTGCCGGCATTAGAGGCGACAACTTCAACAGTAAAATAGGTGTGGTGGTTTACTTGCTGGGCTTTGAGTTTTTGCAACTGGGTTTCAATATTGCGAATATCATCTCTAAGCCGCTCATGACGAATACTTGATTCCCCAATAACATCGGTGATGTCTTCTTTTACGTCATTAAGCAAAAATTTCAGTGCAACAAGGTTGATATTGGGCTCTGAATCTTGATTAAAGTCCATTTGTGAGTAGTTTCGTGTGATCGCCAATACTTGGTTTTCAAAATACTCCGCCTCTGCATCATCTATAAAATTACTGAGATCCCAGCTTTTAAGTTCGCTGACGCGAAACTCGATAAGCGGGTAGTTTAGATTTTTGGGATCTAGGTAGGCATCTATTCGTTCAATGCTCTTTTGTAGGTTAGCTTTTGTATTAGCTATGTTTTTTAAATCTTGTTTTGCTTTGTCATATGCTGAAAATAAAGTATCAATGGAGAATTCTGGGTAATCAATTTTGTCACCTCGTTCACCGAGCCTGTTGTATTCATACAATTGGCTTTCAGGAATGTAGGGCTCAAGCAAGGCTAATTCGTCAGTATCGAGAGAGACCTTAAATTGGGTGGATTCGTTTCTATTTATCGATGCAACCTCAATAACAACTTCGGATGTTTCGACAAAATAAATCTGCCATATTGGCACAATAGCTGCGCCAGCGACCCCGAGAATACTTAACATGACAGTTTTTAAATTTTTGCGTAGCTTGCTCTGTAAATGGGTTTTTGGTTCGCAGGTTGAAGAATCATCTTTATCCATTGTGCGGCCTGATCAATTTTTGTTATTAGGCTAAGCGAAAAACAATGACGATACTCGGGCATAACAAGCAAATAGCAAACAACAATCAGACCCCTAATCCATACACGGCATTTTTACTCTTATTCATCGCTTACAAATGGTTACTTGTTGCCATAAAAGGTAAAGTCACGAGTTTTAAACCTTGGCTATACTCTTGGTCTAGCTGAGGTGAAATGTTCTAGAGATGACACTTTTAAGTGTCGCAGATTTTAATAAGCGGATTAATAGCATGATCAGAATCACGGTTGCTTTGTTAGCAATGTTTGTCGCAAGCACAGCACAAGCTTTGCCTAAAATTCAATTTTCCAAGCTCGATATAACGCAAAACAAGCGTCTTATTGTTTTTATTAACGACACAAATTCGCTCAGTGGTTTGGCTGCACAAGTTAACGCACAAACTAATGGGCAATTGAAGGCCGCTATTGATAACGCGGCGTTTAAGAGCAAGTTTGGCAATACACAGACCTTTTATGGGCTAGCGCCATTTGCGCAGGTAACGGTAGTCGGTACTGGGTCTGGTTCATTGACTCAATCTCAGTTGCAAGACTTAGGAGGGTACGCCGCGGCAAGCACTCCTGCAAATAGTAAACACCAATTTACTGTGATGGCTGATTCTTTAAATACATCAGTATCAGTGCCAGCAGCTTGGGTAGCCATGGGAGCGGGCCTTCGTGACTACCACTTCGACAAATATAAAGCTGCGGCAGCTCAATCTCAGCCTCGGGATTTTGTATTTCAAACGGCGAACTACAATGCTGCCTCTAACAAATACCATACTGACTTAAAATACATGGTACAGGGGGTTCATTTAACTCGGGATATGGCTTCTGAGCCGGGTAAATCTCTATACCCGCAAAGCTTTGTTAATAGAGTGAAAGATGCGTTCGATGACATTGATAACGTCGACATAGATGTTTTAAAAGTTAGAGACATGAAAAAACACCAAATGGGAGCCATTTTAGGTGTAGGGCAGGGTTCTATCCACGAGCCTAGAATGTTAGTGATCCAGTATCGCGGTGGTGCTAAAAATGAAGCGCCAATCGCGTTAGTAGGCAAGGGGATCACATTTGATACTGGTGGGATCAGTTTGAAGAAAAACAGCGGCATGTGGCAGATGAAGTCAGATTTATCAGGCGCAGCGGCAGTTGCAGGCACAATGCTTGCTGTTGCAAGCCGCGGCGAAAAGGTTAACTTGGTCGGTGTAATGCCTCTTGCTGAAAATATGCCTGCCGAAGATGCAATTCGCCCTGGAGATGTCTTAAAAACAATGCAAGGCACTACCATCGAAATCATTTCCACTGATGCAGAAGGTCGTTTACTTTTAGCTGACGCAGTGCGATATACACAAGATGAATTTAAACCAAGAATGCTAGTAAATATTGCGACTTTGACAGGCTCGGCTGCGAGAGCGTTAAGCGATGAATATGCTGCGCTTGTCACGCGTGACTGGTCGCTGGCCCAAGATATGATGAAGGTGGGAGAAACCAGTGGTGAAGCTGTTTGGCCGCTCCCGCTACACCCTAACTTTTTTAAACAAATAAAGTCCGATATCGCAGACATTAAAAATTCTGGTGCAGGTAACCCCGGGGCGAGTATTGGCGCCGCTGTTGTTGCGACTTTTGTAGATAAGAATGTGCCTTGGGTACATTTGGATATTGCTGGTGTCGATTGGTTAAACAAGCCAATTGCAGTCGCACCTAGAGGGTCACAAGGTTGGGGTGTACGCTTTTTAGACCAATTGGTACGTGAAAACAGTAATTAATCGACTTCTATTGCCTTACATTGAGTATTGATGGCCGATAGGACTGTTGGTATCAATATCAAGCGATAAAGAGCACGGCGGTATGTTAATTAGTATACGTACGTCTCGAAAAAAGCAGCCTTGCTATTAAGGCTGCTTTGACGGACATAAAAACTTTACAGTATTGCTTTAGCTTTGCCTAAGTGCTTCACTGGGTTCTTGTGAAGTTATTTTGCGGCAAGGGATATAGGTAGCGGTTAATACCATTAACGTGATAAATAAAGGAATACCTACAATGCCAAAGGCATAGCTATCGCTGCTGAACAGCATCGATTGTGATAATTGATTCAATACCATCAGTGACATACAAACTCCGCCAATTAACCCGATAACGAGTTGTATTCCTGCCTCTTTCATAAACAGACCTATCACCCGACTATTGTTTGCGCCCAAGGCTCTGCGTGTTGCTATTTCTTGACTTCTGAGCGCAATGCTATTTGAAGAAACTGCAAAGATACCACTGGCTGCCAAAAACAGCGCGACTAACCCGCACCACAAAAATATGCTATTGACTGCGTTGACAAGCTGCATAGGCTGAGCAATAAACTCGTCATAACGCTGGATTTGGTGGAGAGTGACATCAAGGTCCATAGCTGCCACAGTTTCTTTTAGAAGTGCTTGTGCTTGTGTGTGAGACCCGAAATAGTGCACAACTATTTCCATATTCCAAGCGCGTAAATCCATCATGCCGTAGCCTGTATGCCATGCGCTGGTCGCCTGCATTGTTGGCCCATGTATGCTATCGGATACAATACCAATAATCGTACGCCATTCTGTATGCCAATTACCTTCATCTACTGTGCGCACTCGTTGTCCAATAGCATTGCCCTCAGGAAATAGGTCTCGTGCCATTGATTCGTTGATGATGGTTGGAGAGCCGCCATTTTCCAGATCGCGCAGGTCAAAATCGCGCCCTTCAATAATCTTCATACCCACCACCCCCCAAGCATCTCGACTGACAGCTTCAAAGTTCCACATTGGGTTTTCGTTGTAGACTAACGCTTCTCGACCTTGTATTTCGAAGTGAGAACTCCCACCACCTGTGCCAGGCAGACTGCTAAAGTAAGCAACGCCTTGGATATTTGGGTGCTTTTCTAGGTTACTTTTTAGTTGGTAGTAAAAGTCATTGCGTTTGTCCCTAGGGTTTCTTGGATAACTGCTGGTTGGCAATAGTATTTGTGCGGAGAGCCGGTTGGAAGTGTCAACGCCATAGTCTGCATTTTGTGAATTGTAGCTGGTAGAGAGTAAAATCGTCGCCACAACAAGTACAACATAAGATAATGCAATCTCAGTAACGACAAGGAGTTTATTTGCTCGACCAGCCTTTTTTCCTAACGCACCACGTGTACCATCTCGTAAAATGGCATTTACATCGCTATTTAATGCGCGAACAGCTGGGAGAATACCGGTAACTGCGACCATGAAAATAATGGCTACTAATAGCACGAAGAATGCGTCACTGTGTAAATTCAAATGCCACCAAAATGGTTTGTCACCGCTCAGTGCAAAAAGTTGCTCAAACGAAACATTGGTAAGGCGAACGCCAATCATTGCAAGGCCCCAGGCGAGCAAACCGCCGATAGAGCAAATAAACAAGCTTTCCCATAGCATTTGCAGCATCAGCCGCTTTTTGGGGATACCTAATGCAATACGGACCCCAACTTCTTTGATCCTTTCATTGACGCGAGCGAGCAATAAACTTCCAACATTGATGCAGGTTAAAAACAGGATCAGTAAAACGACAATAAGCATGGCGACAAAAATAGTATAGTGTTGAGCAATACTGTCGTTGGTATCTTTATAGTTGAATGCTCGGATATAACCGCCAGGTGAGTTTGCACGCCACGTAAATGCCTGAGGTAAAGTTTGAAAATGACGCTGTAACAGGTTTTTGATTTCTAACTGAAGTTGCTCAAGTGAGATGTCGGGTTTTAACCTCGCCACTGCATTCATTGCATCAGTGTGTGCATCTGACGGCGCGGCGGGTGCCAACTGAGTTTCAGACAGGGGTTCCCAAATTTGTGCAATTGCCGGAAATGCAAATCCAGCAGGCATAACACCAACTACACGTTTCGAAATGCCATTTACGCGAATACTGGTATTGATGATATTTGGGTCTTTTGACAAATACTTTTTCCAAATTTCATGACTTATCACAATGACAGGCTCGGTTCCAACAGCTTGATCAGATGGGGTGAAACCACGGCCAAGAATAGGTTGAACCCCAGCCAATTCAAACAAGTTCCATTGGCTATAGCTGGCATGTACTTTTTTTGCACTGATGTTGTTGCCTAAATCACTAATGATGGTGGTACCGGTGCGATATAAGCTCATTTTGTGTAGCAAATTAGAGTGGGCACTGATGAAGTTGAGGTGGTAAGGGTCCGTAAGTTGACCTCGGCCATGTGCGGCTCTGAATTCACCTTCAATGGCAACAAGTGGTGTGGCGCCTTGCATGGTTAAAGGTTTAAATATGAGCTGTGACAGGAGCGAGTAGGTATAGACAGTTACCCCTAATCCGATAGCCACAATCAATATTGAGGTGGCAGAAAAAGCAGGTTTTTTGAGTAATAATCTAAAGGCATATTTTACATCAATCCAATATAACATGAGGATGCCTCCTTATACTGCAATCGGCGTTGTGGGTTTATTGTATTTGTCTG
Source organism: Pseudoalteromonas sp. Of7M-16 (assembly GCF_022347805.1). Taxonomy (NCBI): domain Bacteria; kingdom Pseudomonadati; phylum Pseudomonadota; class Gammaproteobacteria; order Alteromonadales; family Pseudoalteromonadaceae; genus Pseudoalteromonas; species Pseudoalteromonas sp. Of7M-16. The sequence goes on from NZ_JAKRFY010000019.1 coordinate 8,662, forward strand.
ATATTACTTCACCGTCAAATACTTCTATGACTCTTTGGGTACGCGCTGCATACGCAGGGTCATGAGTAACCATACAAATGGTCGCTCCCTCTGAGTTGAGTTGTTCAAGTAGGGTCATCACAGACTCGGCATTTTTCGAGTCTAGGTTTCCTGTAGGTTCGTCGGCCAAAATTATGGCAGGCTGGCCTGCAATTGCGCGCGCCACAGCAACACGTTGTTGTTGACCTCCTGATAATTGGGAGGGAAAGTGGGTCGCTCTATGTGCCATATCTACCCTTTCTAAAGCTAAGCGGACTAGCTCTTGGCGCTCTGATTTGGATAAATCAGCTCGATACGTTAAAGGGAGCTCTACATTTTCAGCAACAGTTAAATCACTAATTAAATTAAATGACTGGAAAATAAAACCAATCTCTTTATTTCGAATGCGTGCTCTTTCATTTGAATCAATGTCAGATGCATCATGGCCCGCCAATTGATACTGCCCTGAAGTTGGTTTGTCGAGTAGCCCAAGCAGTGAGAGTAGGGTAGATTTACCGCATCCAGAAGGGCCAGTAATCGAAACAAAATCCCCCTGTTCTACAGTAAGGCTAACATTGTTTAAGGCATTAGTTTGTATGTCATCGGTGCAAAATATTTTGCTTAAATTTGTTAATTCAACCAAGGCGTTGAGGTTATTTTTATTGCTTTGCATGTCTGGCTCCTAATTGATGCGAATTTGTTGATGTTGTTGCCATGCTGATGCATCTGACACAATGATGTTTTGCCCTTCGTCTAGGCCTTGCTCAACCTGAATATAGTGTGTGGACATATGGCCAAATTTTACCGACTGAACATTGGCGCTCTTGCCTTCACTGTCGATGCGATATACGTTTGCTTGAGTGAAGCTATTGGCAAACATTGGGCGTTTAACAAATAGGGTATTTGGGATTGTGTGAATGGAGATAATGCCGTCCACCGTAAGTTCGGGGCGCACTTCTTTTGGCAGTTGCCCTTGTAATTCTACATCGATCCGTACAGAGCCATTCATAACAGTAGGGTCGATTCGTTGCACTTTTCCTTGGATCTTGCTGACCCGGGTATCGAGCAATACAGCTTGGCCGACTACCACATCTTTAATTTGTTTTTCGGGGACCATGAGTTCTGCGATGTATAAATCTGAACGGGCCAGCAATGCTAAATTGGTGCCGGCTCCAACCTCTTGGCCTAGCTCCATAGGTACTGCTTGTACTATGCTGTCCATACTGGCTGTGACTTTTAAGCTGGCAACTTGTTGTTCGATACGAGCGACGCTTTTGCGCATCATGTTGAGGCGCGCATTACTGGCATCAATTTGTGCAATAAGGTTTTGCTTGCGCTTATCAAGGCGTTGTTGCTCCAGTTTCCAACGCTGTTGATATTGGGTTACATTCATTTTGACTGCTTCAAAGTCAATTTTAGAAATTGCGTCAAACCCTTTATCTAATAGCTCTTTTTGCGCATTTAATGTCAGCTGACTACGCTCATAATTGAGGTGTTCATTGATCACGGCGATTTCTTGATCAAGTAATTCAGATTCTAAAGACACTCGGCGTGCGCTCATTTCAGATTCAAGAGCCTGTAGCTCCCACCTTGCTTCTACAAGCTGTTGTTCAAGTTCGGGATTACTCAATTCAAAAAGTAGCTCTCCTTTTTTTACCACTGCGCCAGCTTTTTTTAGGATACGGTCCACTCGTCCGGGTACATTGGTTGCTATCCAGCGAATATCTTTGGGGGCCAGTACGCCTGTTCCGCGCACTGTGATGTTTAAATCGCCACGCTCCACCGTGCCAATTAGCAGGCTATTTCTGTCGACTAAATAGGATGCACTGCCAGAGGACAAGAACAGTGCCATACTCACGATAGCAGCAGCACACAAAGTGCCCGCTATCAATACTTTCGAATTCCGTTTTTTTGTCTTTTTTCTCACTATATCCATAATTAACTCAGTGTCTTACCTTTGATGCCTGATATTGTTAAGAGGCTTGCTGATGGCGATAAATATAGCGGGGGAAATAGCGCTGAAATAGGCATAAAAAGTAAACATTGCTGGCAAGAAAGTTTACAAAAGTTTGCATTTATATTTTTGATAAAATTGGTACACTGCCGGTGCAGCGTTGAGTTTAAACGGGTTGTTTAAAACGAAAAATGAGAGACATCCCCATATGCAACATAGAATTTTAAATCAACAAAAGGACATGGTTTGAGTACGAAACCTAAGCTACTTATCGTAGAAGATGAGCCAAGTATATTAAGAGGCTTAACAGACTTATTTGTATTTCATGGATATGAAGTGGCAAGCGCAATAGATGGAAAAGAAGGCTTAGAGATGGGATTAACAGGTGACTATACCTGTATCCTTTTAGATGTCATGCTACCTTCGATGAATGGCTTTGATATTTGCAATGCCCTACGAGCACACTCGCGCACCCAGCCTATTATGATGTTAACGGCCAAAAATACAGAAGCTGACATTATTAACGCACTGACGCTTGGTGCTGACGACTATGTCGCAAAACCGTTTTCAACTTCTGAGTTGGTGTTGAGAGTAAATGCTTTGGTCAGGCGCTCTGGCTGGACTGAGCAAGGAGATATGCTTGAGCTGAGCGCTGAAGTATCAATTTGTTTGCAATCTCTAACCGGAAAATCATATCGACAAGATGTTAAATACACACGCCGAGAGGCCCAAATATTGGCGTATTTGCAGCGTAAGGGCGGACTAGTATCACGTGATGATTTGCTCAAGGATGTTTGGGGATACAAGGAAACACGAGATATAGATACGCGAACGGTTGATATCCATATTGCCAAAATTAGAAAAAAAATAGAGGCTGACCCAAAATCCCCTAAGCATTTGCTCACCCATCGCGGTGAAGGCTACCAATTGTACATATTATAAGAATAAAAAATGATGCTTTTTAAAAATAAACGCTTACTCAACTACGCACAGCGTATCAAGCGTTTACGTATATCGGCAATACTGTTGTTATTGCTTTTGCTCATACCTTTGTCTGTTTTGTTGTATTTCAGTTATCAACAATCTCAACAAAATCGGTTAGTTGAGTATGAAAAAGAGGCAAGCAATCTTGCAAGGGTCATAAATAGAAAGCTTTTTAGAAAATTGAGTGTCAGTAATCAGATCCCAGCTGACGCATTCAACTATTACCGCTACATCTACAACCCATTGACCAAGCAAACTCAGCAAATGCTGTCGCCACTGGCAGAGCTGAATGGTGAGCAGACCATACGAGGTTTAGTCGGCTACTTTCAGATAGACAGGGAAGGTAACTTTAACTCACCTATTTGGCCCTATGCTATAACGTCTAATATCGAGGATTCTGGTCAGAAGAATCAAACACTTGAAATGATCACACGGCGTGAAATTGCTACTTCCGTTTACCAAACGATTTTTGAGTCGAATACGGTCAAACAGATGTTGACCCATGGGGTTAGTGCCAAAAATAGTCAATTTAATATTAGTTTTGATTTGCCAGAGTACCTTATTTTCTATCGTGTAGTGGAGGTGATTGATCAGCCAGTTTTGCAAGGCTACCTAGTCAAGCGAGCGCCTTATTTACACCAGCAGGTCGCAGATGTACTAGAGCTACGAAGTTTTGATATTCCTATGTTGGTTACATTAAAAGAAATCGAAAAATCAGTAGCCGATACTTACTTCCTGTATTCGCCTTCAACCGAGGAGCCGGATATTAGTCAACCACTTGATGTGGATGTGCGCTATAAACAACAATTTATATTTGAAACGAATTTACATTGGCCATATCGTAATTACGAGGTTGTCCTGTCGAGTGCGTCGCTACCTATTGCACAATCTATGATATATAGCTTAATTTTCAATGCAGTTATGTGTTTGGCGATTGTGTCTGCATGTTATGGTTTCTATCGCTTTAGTGTTAAGCAGCTGGCGCTAGGAGAGGAAAAGGTCAACTTTATTTCCGCAGTCAGTCACGAACTTAAAACACCATTGACCTCGATAAAAATGTACTCTGAAATGCTCAAATCTGGGATGGTTGCCTCTGAGCAACACAAGGGGGAGTACTATGATTTTATTTGTGATGAAAGTGAACGCCTTGCCCGTCTAATTGACAACATTTTGCAGTTGTCTGCATTTGAGCGTCAACAACAAAAGGTGACACCTGAATATACGCCTTTGACGGTCTTGCAAGATATTATTCGTTCGAAAACGGCTTCGCTCACTGAAAATCATCACTTTGAGCAAGTGCATATAATGGAACTGGCACACTATGAGCGTGCCCAAGCTTATATTGAGGTGGATGCATTTACCCAAATAGTTATCAATATTACTGACAATGCAGTTAAGTTTTTTGAATCAGCAGGCATTGACGATCCATCTCGAAGAAAGATTGAATTTACTTTTCGTAGACACCCTACGCACAAAGGAATGGTGCAATTGGAGATCCGAGATTACGGAAACGGCATCAGCAAAGCGCAAGAGGAAAAAATCTTTGAGTTATTTTATCGAGGAAGCAGTGAGTTAACGCGAAACTCGAAGGGAACCGGTATTGGTTTAGCTTTAGTGCGTGAGCTGGTATTAGCGCAGCAAGGCGAGGTTCAAGTGCAAGCTCGGCATCCTGGACTTGCAATGCTGATCTCATTTCCGATGAAGTAATTACACCACCAAAGCGACCTATTTACCTGAGTTCCTGTAACAGGGTGTAATGGTTTTATATTACACCTCCACCCACAATAAAAACATTGTATGTGTACAAAAAGGAATGTATGACAATGTTTTTAACAGCTAGCCAAAAAGATCGCATCCAAACGATAGTTGGTTGCGATAGGGTATTTTTCCCTTCGAACGATCTAAATAATCAAGAAGACCAATACAATCAATCTCGTAAAGTATTCAATCGAAAGTTTGATTTTGTGCCAAGTGCCGTTGTGCAAGTTACTAATTCATTACAAGTCGCTCATTTGGTTGCCTATTCAGAGCAAGAAGGTATTGAATTTACGGTTAAATCAGGTGGTCATGACCATGAAGGAGAGTGTGTTTCAACCGCTAAAGTATTAATTGATTTTTGTCGTATGAATGAGGTTATCGTATTTGACAATAAAAAGCTTGTTAGCATTCAACCTGGGGCAAAGTTCGAAAAAATTAAAACAGAGTTAGATAATAGCCACTTAGGGATACCGCACGGAACCTGTCAGACAGTTGCTATTGCGGGTTATACCATGGGGGGAGGTTGGGGACCTTGGACTCGTAAATATGGAATGGGATGTGAGCGCCTTGTTGGCGCGACTATGGTACTTGGAGATGGGACGATTGCCTTCCTTGGTCAAAGTGCAACCGTCCATCGCGAAAAAATAACTAAAAATGGATTAAAAGTAATATTTAACGACGATTTAAATAGCCCACTTCTGCGTGCTCTGAGAGGCGGAGGAGGCCTTAGTTATGGAGTTGTCACTGAGTTCATTTTTGAACCATTCGAATTACCTGATATTGCCCAAAGTTTTGTGATTAAAAAGAGCGATATTCCCGCATTTGATAACCTCAAAGCGACAGATGTGATCGCAGCTTGGGAGTCGTTGACCAGTGCTGGGAAAAACCCGAACTTAATTGGCACCAATTTGAAGGTCAATGCAAAAGGGGTTATCTGTGAGTCTGAGATTAGTCCTGATGCGGTATTGGATTGGCAATTGAATGGACATTTTGGCGGTACTTCAGAAGAACTAGAGCGCATGTTGAAGCAGTGGGGAGGTGACGTTATCGGCTTAATTCAGCAAGACCCCTCGCTATCCCATGATGCCAAGAAACAACAAATCGATGACTTAACTAAGGAGTTGACCCAGTTTTATAAAAAGGTGTGTTCTAACAGTGTTCTGTATAGCAGAAGCGCAAATACACCTGGGTATACACTGAGCTTTGAAGCGTGGGATAGAGAATTAAAAGGCATAGAATTAGAAACTGACGAGCCCGCACCACATAAAATTACCTCTCGGATGCCGACTCGGGATTGGGGGCACCAAAGCCGAATTGCTTTGGTTAAGTCACTTCAGTCGACATTACTATACCGTGATAAAGAAGATACCAATATCTCGGCTTACATCACACTTGGTGCTATAAGTGGGGAATACTATGATAGTAAACCTGCTGATGTTGCACTGCAAAAAATAAGGTGTTCATTCCCGTATCAAGACCGTCCATTTACAATTCAATACCAAGCTTGGTGGGACCAGCCAGCGAAAGGTCATCCTGTTGAAAAAGATATCGCGACGCGCTTTTATGAGAATAGAGCACAAGATTGGATAGAGTCATGCCGAAGTTATGACATTCCACAAACCAAAGGGTCTTTTATTAGTTTTAAAGATGCGGCTGTTGAAACAAAGGATTACTTTGGTGACAGTTATAATGAGTTAATCGATACTAAGTGCCGTTATAGCAAAGATGCAAAGTGCCTATTTAGAAGCCGTAAAACAATTATTTAATTCGCTCCAATGAGCCAAGCAAGTTGCAATAACCCTAGCCTTATTTAACGGTTGGGGTTATTAAAAATTGTTGGGCAAAAACTTTTCAATGGAAATGTTAGCGATATATCACAGAGTTAATGAATTTTTCTACTGGCGATTTTTTACTCTAAAATGCTCCTTTCAAATATAGCGCTATAAGAATCATAGTGTTCATTGATGCTGGATATAATGAGCTCAGAGTTTATTTGCGCAGATGAGCACCGTGGCGGTTATGAGTACTTTTATATCTGTTTATGCATGCTTGATGTTTAGTTTAATCCCATATAAATTCGCTACAGCAGCACATGTTTCCGTTAAGCTATAAGGAAAAAAATGGAAAAACTATTTTCATATGGCACATTACAATTAGAACAAGTTCAAATTGAAACATTTGGTCGCATACTCACAGGCCAAAAAGACAAACTGATAGGTTATGTCCTCAGCGAAGTTAAAATTAACGATGCTGAAGTAATAAAAACTAGTGGCAAAGATATACACCCCATTTTGAAATATACCGGGAATGACTCCGATATTGTAGATGGTACTGTTTTTGACATAACACCATCAGAGCTAGCTCAGGCTGATGAGTACGAAGTTGACGAGTATGTGCGTGTAGCGGGCCAGTTTCAATCAGGTCAGCAAGCGTGGGCTTATGTGTGCGGGGCAACAGAGTCTGCAAGAACATAACTTAGAATAGCGTTAAAAGGGGTTATATCTTGGCGTTTATATTAAAGGTTGGATTTGCAAGTTGCCTATTGTGGTTGGTAGGTTGTTCTGATAGTCCACAACACGCTGACCCAAATTTTAAGCCGCAGAACAGCACCCCGCGCTTTGCAGAGCATAACAGTCCAGTTGTGTTTATTGATCAAGCACATCATAACTTTTTAACACTTCATGGGCGTTATAAGCCTTTTGCGCAAGTACTCGAAAGTGACGGGTATACAGTTAAGCCTAATCGCCACACATTGTCCTTAGCAAGCTTGAGTAATATTGATGTTTTAGTGATTGCCAATGCGCTCGATAGAAAGAGAAGTGACTTTCAACCGCCATATGGCCAAGCTTTTACGAATGAAGAAATCACTGATATAAAAACTTGGGTGAGTAAAGGAGGGGCTTTGTTTTTGGTCGCAGATCATGCGCCGTTTCCAAAAGTCATTGAAAACCTTGCAGAGGCATTTGGATTTGAATTCTCAAATGGTCATGTCGGTGACGCTGTTTTTAATAGGCAGCAAGGGACACTGGCTGAGCATCCTATTACCGCAGCGCCGTTGAAGGAGGCGACCAATATTTACGGTGTAGCAATGCATAATGCAATACGTGCTAAGGCGACAGAAAGATATATTGACCAAATACGCTCCTTTGGTGGTTCGGCTTTTAAACCGCCCAGCGGAGCGTTTTCGTTGCTTTCAATGAAAGCGGGGAGCACCGCTATCGTACCAAGCGTGCCATTTGAGGTTAATGCGAATACCAAACGAATTACCATTGATGGCTGGAGCCAAGGTGCTGTGATGGAGCTTGGGCGAGGTCGAGTCGCAGTGTTTGCAGAGGGCATGATGTTTTCATCACAAATAGATACAAGAACTGGTCAAAAGCTTGGACTAACCTCACAAGGTGCTGAACAGAACGAGCGCTTTTTATTGAATGTGGTGGCGTGGTTGGTTAAAGGGCTTTAGTTTGTGGCGTTTGTGTTATTTGGTTGCTGTTTTATCTATTTATTGTTGGGTCACAGCAATTGTGCGCCATTGTAGCGCTCATTTTGTTTTGTAAATGCATAGATGATGAGACCTGACTTTGTATCTGATGAGCCAGGGCTCCAAATGATGAAAGCGTATGATTGCCCGACTAAAAATTTATACTGATAGGGCACTCCCCATGGATCGAGTGGTACAGTACCTAGAATTATTCAGTGTGTGGAATAAGTAATTATCAGGCTAATATGCCATTATCATGCCACAGTTTACTAAGCATACTGGGCTCGCCACTTGGTTGGTGTGGTGCCTATTTGTTTTTTGAACTCAGTATAAAAAGAACTCTTGTTGTTAAAACCGCTATCGAGTGCAATTTGAGTGATATTGTCCCGGGACGTTGTCTGCTTTAAAAGTTGGCAGGCAAAGCTGATACGATATTCATTGAGCAGAGCGTAAAAGCTTTTATTCATGTGCTCATTGAGTAATTCAGAAGTTTGATGTTGGCTGAGTCCCAGCAGCTCAGCCAGATGTTTTAGTGTCAATTGGTTATCTAGGAAAATGTGCTCCTGTTCAAGCAAACGCTTTAGATCATGACGACAGCTTTGAACAAGTGACGGACTAAGCTGAAGTTGTTTTTTTGTCGGTTCAACTTCCTGCACTTGAATGTATTGTGATTGCTGAATGCGATATGCGGCAGCAAATGAGAATATCAGTAGGTAGAAACATACGGTAATGTTTAAACTGAGCCACAAAGGATAAAGCCATATAGAGCCACTTAAATACGCAACGGCGACCCCACCGTTTAGGCTCACCACAAATACCACCCAAGTGAATAGCCACTTATTTTTTTTGAGTAATGTGGCATTTTTTGCTGAACGACTTTGCCACATTGCCGTTACGTAACTGAACATTAGGCCAAAATAAATGGTGTGCATTAACTGTGCTTGGGTGTGAATACCAACCACTTTAACGATAAGGAAAATTGAAAATGGCACACAGTGAAGTAACACGGTAGCAAGCTTTGGTTTGGCGTCGAAGCGGTAAAATAAAAAGCACAAACCGCAAAATAGCAACATACAGTTGTTGGCTATTTGCGATATTAATACCGAGTGGATATTAAATTTGAGTTGAATGTAGCTGGTGAATGGGATCAGCATCAAAACCAAGTTGGCTGATGTTAAAAAGTACATACCCTTATCAAAGCTCTGTTCGTACCTTAGCATCATGCCAACACAAAATAGGGCGATTAAGCACGATACGAGATAAAACTCCTGTTGCAGTTCAAGCCACATAGTTAAAATTATCCTTGGTCAGGTTGTGTCATCAAACATAGCGAGAAGTCAATTTAGCTAAACTGATAACTGTAATCATCTGATACTTATCGATATTAATTCAAAAAACTCCTATTTTATCAAGATGGAATAAATCGCTGGGCAAAGCTTTAAGACTAAAAAGGTGATAAATACAACGACTAGGAGTCATCATGAAATCTCTTCAAGCAAGTTTAATATTAATGGGATCGAGCGTTCTGAGCTTTAACGGCAATGCACAAGTGCTAACTGAGGTGCAGGTCGAGCAAGTAAAGCAAAACGTATTAACTTATATGAGTAGTTGGAATTTACAGAGTGGGGAAGAGCGGGTCAGTAATCTGGAGCGTGCCATTAATCCCGGTTTTCGTTACCAAGATCCAACAACTGCCGGGTTCTTGGTTACCGATGCACAAAATGTCAGTAATTGGATCGGCGGATTTCAAGGGCAAATGCGCGACTTTGGACTCTGGCCTGTGGATGCAACTTTGGTGTCGAATATTGAAGTTCATGGTAGCGTAGACAGTACGCATATAAGATTCAATTGGCATATTTCCGCGTTTGACGGTGCGGTGACCGTGGCTGAAGGTGTGGACTATGGTACTGCATCAAACTTAAAGTTGGACTCAATCACGGGCTTTTTTGGGCCGTTAATACCACTTTGTAAGGCCCCGGATTGGCAATCTGGCAGCACTTATCTAAGAGATGATCAGGTGTCTTTTGAACAGGCGATTTACAAAGCGAGTTGGTGGACTCAAGCATCTCCAGTCCAAGATCCTGATGCGTGGGTTAAGCTAACTGACTGTAGCGAAACCCCCTAACTATTAGCAATCGTCTCAGAGCGGCTGGTTAAGGCTGCTCTTTTTAGTGTTCAGAAATATTTGAAACTTTATATCTTGGCGTTAAGATAAGAATGTATCTTGGTACAGAAATAAAGGAATATTTTATGGACAACAAGTATTATATCGTCGATCGAACCCTCCATTGGTTTGCTGCTTTTTTGATTTTATTTATTTTGATGAATATGAGTGCGCAAATTCATACCATCGACTACCAAATTAAAGGTCAAGAATTACATCGTCAGGAGTCAATTCAAACTCATGCATTGATGGCATTAGGTGTATTTACTTTGGTTTTGACCCGGCTAATTTGGGAAAAGCTATTTAGTGGAAAATTGACAAGACAGCCAATACAGAGCCGTGCGCATGCAATTCTGGTAAAAATAGTACATGGGGGTTTTTATTTAATTTTATCAGGGCTGGTGGTTACCGGAGTCGGTATGGCAATAAATGCTGAAGTAGTTATTTATTTGTTCGGCTTGCAATTCTCAGATGCGGTCAGTCGAGACGGTCATTTTTATGCCAGTATGCTCGATATACATTTAATGTTGATAGACACTTTGTGGTGGGTGATCGCCGCTCATTTTGTAGGGGTTTTGTACGCTCGTCGGTAGCGATTCGAATGGGGTGGAAGACCCACCCCGTGTAATTTAGCTTAATACGTCTTGAAGCGCGGCGATTAACAGTGCAACATTTTGCTCGTTGGCAGTCGTGCCCATTAGGCCGATACGCCATGTTTTGCCTGCAAGCTGGCCCAGTCCAGCGCCAATCTCAAGGTTGTATTTGTTTAGTAAAGCTGTACGCACGTAGTTGTCATCTATTCCGTTAGGGATCAAGACGGAATTCAGTTGTGGTAAACGGTGTGGCTCATCAACTAAAAACTCAATGTTGAGCTTTTCAAGGCCAGCTTTTAGTGCGAGGTGTAAATTGTGGTGCCGCTGCCAAGCATTTTCTAGCCCTTCTTGTTTCAACATGAGTAAGGATTCGTGCAGTGCATACAATGAATTGATAGGGGCCGTGTGGTGGTAGCTACGCTTACCTTCGCCTGACCAGTAGTTCATCACTAAAGATTGATCCAAAAACCAGCTTTGTACTTTGCTTTTGCGTGACTGCAAGACTTCTACTGCTTTGTCACTAAAACTGATGGGTGAGATCCCTGGGACACATGACAAACATTTTTGCGAGCCGGAATATATCGCATCAATTCCCCACTCATCTACTTTTAGTTCGCTGCCGCCGAGAGATGTTACTGCATCAACAATGCTAAGGGCATCATATTTCTTTGCCAATTGGCACAAGGTTTTTGCATCACTGCGTGCACCAGTGGAAGTTTCTGCGTGAATAAATGCCAGTGCTTTTACTGTGGGGTTGGCTTTAAATGCGTCTTCAACTTTGTCAAGCGTCACAGGATCGCCCCATTTATCCTCTATGACAATAGCCTGAGCACCAACTCGTTCTATGTTTTCTTTGAGTCGTGTACCGAACACACCATTAATACACACGATGACTTTGTCATTGGGCTCAATAAGGTTCACAACACAAGCTTCCATACCCGCCGAACCCGGCGCAGATAACGCAATGGTAAATGCATTTTCTGTGCTAAACGAATATTGTAAAAGTTGCTTAATTTCATCCATCAGGCCGATGAATTGAGGGTCCAAATGCCCTATGGTTGGTCTAGACAGCGCCCCTAAAACACGAGGCGAGACATTAGAAGGCCCTGGTCCCATTAGGATCCGCGGGGTTGGGTTAAATGATTCAAACATAAAAATTCCCGTTTTTAGTGTGTTGGTAATGCACGTTGTTGTGGACTTAACAAAACTGGCCGAAATTTCTGGCTTAATTGTGCGCCCTAGATGCTTTTAAATCCAGTGGTGAGATCAAGACTTGCTATTTCTTTGCCTGATCATTTTACGTATCAAAGAGTTGTGCTCTTAACCAGTTTATAAATATCAATTGTTGCCTGGTGTACTGAGCTTCATTCAAAGGCACATAGTAACCAAGTTGTGTGTCGACAGAGAGGTGCGAGCCGTTAGTTAAAACATTCTTTTCAGTTAAGCTCTTAACAAGGCTGGATGAAGCAAAAACGAGTCCACTACCTGCGATTGCTTCTTGAATGCAATATAATTCCTGATCAAAGTACACAACCTCAAATAAACTTGCATCTAGGCCATTGTGGGCTAACCAAGCTTGCCACGGTGCGGCGGGCAGTTGCGTGTTTTTCCACTTTGGAATAAACATGGTGGTTTTTGTCTGGGCGCTCAATCCTGCAAGACACGTATGATTGCCATAGGCATTAAAATTTTCTAGGCAAAGTAACTGGCTTGGTTTAATTTGGCTTGTATCTCCAAAGCGAATGGCAATCGCTTGTGAGTCATGCACTAGGTGCTCACCAGTTGCGACAGAAACTTCAAGGTTTGGGTATTCTTTATTAAACCCTCGCAATGCGGGGATCAACATTTGGGCGGCAAAGGATGAAGTGGTGTGCACTTGAATGACTTTGCCTTGTTCAACCAGCTGGTGGATTGCACGTTCAATGGTACCAAACCCTGTATGGGTTGCCTGAGCCAACAGAAAACCATTTTTGGTAGGCGTTATTTCACGGGTTTTGCGAATAAACAAATCAATACCGAGACGCATTTCTAAGTTTTTTATATGGTGAGACACCGCTGTTGGCGTGATATTTAGTTCCTGAGCAGCAAGTTTAAAGCTGCTGTGGCGCGCTGCAGCTTCAAAGACTCGCAATGCTTGCATGGATACATTCAACATGGCTACTTCCTCAATAAAGTTTGTGTAATTATACATGAGTGAAACTTACTTATAAGAAAGTTCTTTTCATTTGTCGTGGAGTCCCATAAATCACACAATGTTCGCCAATGAAACACACAAAAAAGGCGACCTACATGTTTAAACTACTTCATATAGATTCAAGTATTAGAAAACGTCAAAACAGCAACCCTCAGCATGACTCAATTTCAAAAAGACTCGCTTATAGCTTTGTTGAAGAGATGAAGAATAACTCATCTGTGTCTCAATATGTATACAGAGATGTGGGTATGACTCCACCACCGTTTACCGATCAAGACTGGTTAGGCGCAGTGTTTACTCCCACAAACAAAAGAAGTGCACAGCAATGCCAAAAGCTCGCCATTTCAGACTCCTTGATTGCTGAAGTGAAAGAAGCGGATATTATCGTGATTTCAACGCCTATGTATAACTACGGCATGCCCGCGCAGCTTAAAGCTTGGTTTGATCAAATTGTGAGGATCAATGAAACATTTAGTTTTGACCTCGCTCGGGGGGATTTCCCACTTGAGCCCATACTGTCAGGGAAAACATTAGTGCTTATCACATCATGTGGTGAGTTTGGCTTTGAAATCGGGGGAGTGAGAGAGCATATGAATCACTTGGCGCCTCATATTAAGACCCTGTCTAAGTATATTGGCTGCGAACGGATATATGAAATCGCATCTGAGTATCAAGAGTTTGCAGATCTACGTCATCAAAGTTCGCTAGAAGCTGCGTTTGTAGAAACGCGAAAACTTGCCAAGCGTCTTATTTAATAGCACTTTCCCCAGCCATAAACGTGTCACTCACAATTATGGCTTTTTCCATTTTAGTTCGCGCCACCATTATCTTTTTCCACCCATTTTTACTTTGCTATTTATTATCGTCAGCAGTGTCTTTATTATCTTATTGTTGTTTCAATATTAATTAAGCCAAAAGGAGTGTTATTTGGTGCGACCAGCTAACCACCCATCCGTTATTGAACTCAGTAAAGCCTATTTCGAGCAGCAAAATCAGCCTTGTGAAGCACTACCGAGCTGGCACTTTTGTGATAACGAAACTGATGCTAACGACTGCCTCAATCTAGTGCTCTCAGGAGAGAAAAAAGCAACGTCTCCATCTCTTTGGTGGCATAAAGCCAAAGATATCGCATTGCCGCAAGTAGGTGATTTAAATATTATCACGGACTGGCATGGCCTTGCTCACTGTATTGTCAAAACAACCAAAGTAAGCGTAGTCCCTTTTAACCAGATTGATGATGCTTATGCCGCTTTAGAAGGGGAGGGAGATAAGTCTTTGGCGTATTGGCGGCAGGTTCACTGGTCGTATTATCACAGAGAGTTGGCCGATACAAAGTATGCGCCGTGTCAAGATATGCCTATCGTATGCGAAGTGTTTGAAGTCGTTTTTACTAGGGAGGATAAATGATTGACGCTGTGATATTTGATATGGACGGGACTTTAATTGATTCTGAGCCAATGTGGCAGGAGGCGGAAAAACAGGTTTTTGGCAGTCTTGGCGTCGATGTGCGCGATGAGCTAGCGGCTAGAACTGCGTCCATGACAACCATACAAGCTGCTGAATTTTGGTATCAACATGCTCCTTGGGAAGGGCCGAGTACGTCACAAGTCGCTGATCAAGTCGTTTTACGTGTCGCTGAATTAATTGTTCTTCAAGGAGAAGCTTTGGCTGGTGTCCATCATGCTTTGTCGTTGCTGCAAGAGAAACAACTTAAGATAGGTTTAGCTACTAACGCACCCGTTGCGCTGATCCCCGTGGTGTTCGACAAGCTGGATATAGGTCATTATTTTACGACTTATTGTTCATCGGATAATGAAGTGGCAGGCAAACCTTCTCCAGATGTTTATTTGACAGCAGCGAAGCAAATGGGCGTTTTACCTGAACGGTGTTTAGCTGTTGAAGACTCCGTAACAGGCATGAAAGCAGCGCAAGCGGCAAATATGCGCACGCTTGTGGTTCCACAAAAGTCACAGTTCAATAATGTCAAATTTGATAAGGCCGATATAAAACTTGAAAGCTTGCTCGCGTTAACTGAGTCGCACTTAGCATTAAACGAGTATGCACGCTCGGCCAATAAGCGTTAAAACACAGCAAAATAAGTTGCTTAACTTTGCGTTTATTGCAAGCAGTGACTAGCATCAAGCTTGGTAAGCAAATAAATAACAGCGAAAAGGAAGGCAATGAAGATTTTAGTTGTAGATGATACGTACTTTATGAGGGAGCTTATCTGTGAAAGTTTGCAAGAACAAGGTTTTAACGAGCTGACACAGGCGAGCAATGGCGAAGAGGCGCTGAATGCTTTATCAGACAAACACTACGACCTCATCGTTACCGATTGGAACATGCCGAAAATAAATGGCGTTGAACTGATTAAAAAGATGAAGCGCAACCCGGCGCTTCGCCATACTAAAATTATTATGTTAACAGGTGACACAACCCCTGAAAAAATCTTAGAAATGAAAGAGCTAGGTGTTAATGGCTACATTTCTAAACCTTTCACTCCAGAGTTGCTTACAGATTTAGTTTTAAAATTATCTTAGATTTTTCAGATGCTTACTTATCTTAATTGACAAACTTTTTTTAACTTGTTCTCTCATGCCTTATTCTATTTAATAGAAATGCGGTTACTTAAAGGAGATGAGATGCAAGATATAGAACTAAAACAACAGCAGATCCTAACAATGCTCGAAAAAGGGGTCTTTGAACAAGATTTTGAACGCATTGCAGAAGATACCCTAATAGAAAACCTAAACAGCCCGTCTGAAGACTTACGACTACTTAGCCTACACCTAATTGATGATTATTTAAGTCGTGCTAGTGACCGTGCTAGAGCGCAAATAAAGGTGGAAAATTTATATTGGTTAACTGCTAACGAGTATACGCGTGCGAATGAGGCGCTTGGTCAGTTAGTTGCGGCAGAAAAGTTGAACTTAGGCCATAAGTTAGCTGTTTCAGAAACGACTGGCAAGTCAGCTCTTCCACTCGTGTTTAGTATGGCAAATCGTCAGCGTAAAAAGGCGATTTTAATTCATGGTACTTGGGCAAATGGTAATGCTTGGTATCAAAAAGGTGGGGATTTTTACAATTACCTGACCAACAACCATTTTGATGTCATGCCTTTTCATTGGAGCGGGGCGAATCAGCATGCAGACAGAGTAATGGCGGCGGTGCATTTGCGTGATTTGATAGAAAAGAGCGGAAATAACCACGCATTTACAAAAGACGCTGCTGGCTTTTACGATGTTGAAATTTATGCCCATAGTCATGGTGGCAACGTCGCACTAACAGCATTGCGATTAGGGTTAAAGGTATCGAAAGTTGTTTTAATGGGCACGCCGGTTAGATATCAGTACATGCCGTTATTACGCAATGTATCAAATGGGGTGTTTAACGTGTTTTCATTAGGGGATAAAGTCCAAATTGCTGGCGCGTTAGGAAGTAAACGCGGTGGCCGTGCAATTAGTGACAGTGAAAAAGGGGTTAACTACCTAGCAGAAGAGAATCAATCAAACCGAGCGCCAGGGCACTCAGAGCTCCATGATAGCGGTGTGTGGGGGAAAAACAGCTTAGGCGATATTATGCATCAATAAAGGCGGTAATTTACTACCTAATATACCTTTAAACACTTGAAAAAAAGCTAAAAGGTAGCGACTATAAGCGCACTTTTTCTACTAACCTGAAATGGAAATTATCATGACAAAAGTATTGCACACAGAATCTGCACCAGCGGCAATTGGCCCTTATGTCCAAGGTGTTGACTTAGGAAACATGGTACTGACTTCTGGTCAGATCCCTGTTAACCCTGTCACAGGAGAGGTTCCAGAAGCCATTGCTGATCAAGCAAAACAATCACTTGAGAACGTGAAAGCAGTTGTTGAGTCTTCAGGTCTAACCGTTGCTGATATTGTAAAATTGACTGTATTTGTAAAAGACCTGAATGACTTTGGTACTGTAAATGAAGTTTATGGCCAATTTTTCGACGAGCATAAAGTAGCACATTACCCGGCGCGTTCTTGTGTAGAAGTTGCGCGTTTGCCAAAAGATGTCAACATTGAAATTGAAGCGATTGCGGTCCGTAAATAACGAGACAGTAAAGAGATAATAAAGGAGCTTAAGCTCCTTTTCATTGAGCATATTTCAAATTCTACAAACGCAAAAGTATTACTCAATTACGCATAACCCCTTTACCTATCAATGATCAAGGAGTAGTACGATGATTGAAAGAAAGCGAGGCCTATATGAAGGCCGTAATAAATCATCAGCCTATAAAGAATTAGTGTGGACTGTCGCAACGTCATTTGATACTCAAACAGACTTGGCACAGCAAACAAAGCACACGCTAAATACAATCCAAAAAAACCTCAATGAGCTTGGTTCAGATAAGACCCGCATAGTTTCCGCACAAGTATATATTGCAAACATGGCAGACAAGCCAATAATGGATGAAGTTTGGAAAGAGTGGCTTGGCCCAAACCCTGACCATTGGCCCCAGCGAGCTTGCCTAGGTGTTGATCTTGAAGGTGATGTGTTAATTGAGGTGACTGTAACCGCAGTTCGTTGCAATTCAGTTTAAAATATATTCGTCAATAACCTAAAAACGGTAACCCTTATGATTGAGCTGGTGGTTTCTGAAGCCGAACACATTGAAAAATTTATAGATATGGAGCAAGAAAGTGACACGGAACACTTTATCATTCCATATACAAGGTCACAGCATTTAGCACAGATGGACCAAGCGAACACACTGTACTTGTCTATTTTTTGTAAAGGTAGGTTGTCCGGTTTTTTTATCTTGGTCAAACAGCATGGTGGAGATGTGGAGTTTCGACGTGTAGTCATAGCAAAAAAACACCGAGGGATCGGCCAGCTCGCGATTAAGGAGATGGCCCTTTATTGTAAAGTGCACTTAGGAGCTAAGAGAATATGGCTAGATGTGTTTGCGACTAACTCACGGGGTATACACGTATATCGTAAACTTGGTTACCGTCAATTTGGTGTGTCGCAATACCAAGGTCAGCAACTCATTTTAATGGAAAAACAGATTTGAAGTTGGCACTATATGAGAATGTTTGGCCGATAGTTTCAAATGAGTATTAAAGTAAGCAGAGTTGCAAGAACACCTATTAGCAACTTTGAGTCTTAATTAAAATGACCACAAACACAATTCCCCAATCGCAACGGGAAGAGCAACTTAGGGTTTTGCAGTGTCTTTGTAGAGCCCAATTGGATTTATTCGTCTTGATCTAATGTGGCTTGCAGTAAAGACTCTGTTTGTATCGCGATGTCTTTCATTTTTATCGCGTATTGTTCTAGGGCTTTTTGCTCAGGAGTTTGCGCTACAAATTTAGATACGGGAATAGGGTAGCCCGCTTGATCCATAGCAATAAAACTAATGATACAGTGGTTGGTTTCGACCATGTGCTGCTTTTGTGGATCGCCACACCTCACCTGAATAAATATCTGCATACTGGTTTTTCCGGTATGGGCGATTTTTGCGGATACCTCAACAATTTGGCCAACCAAAATAGGGCGGTGAAAACGCACACCAGCGACTGAGACCGTAACGCAATAGGCACCACTCCAGCCCGCAGCACAGGCATACCCAGCCTGATCGATCCATTTCATTACGACGCCGCCGTGGACTTTGCCGCCAAAATTTACGTCGGTAGGTTCAGCTAAAAACCTGAAAATCACTTCTGATTGATTGGCCATACGCGCCTCATCGTTTTTCGAGTATGAGGTAAGTATAGAAAAAAAGGGGCGTTTCGCCCCTTGCAATTTGAGATATGTAAATAATTGGTTGGGTTATTACATATTCGGGTAGTTGGGTCCACCAGCACCTTCTGGTGTCACCCAAGTAATATTTTGGCTAGGGTCTTTGATATCGCAGGTTTTACAGTGAATACAGTTTTGTGCATTAATCACAAATTGCTTTTCACCGGCGTCATTTTCATTCACCTCATAAACACCTGCAGGGCAGTAACGCTGCGCAGGTTCTGCATATTGCTCTAAATTAACCGAAACCGGAATGCTGGCGTCTTTAAGTTGTAAATGGCAGGGTTGAACTTCTTCATGGTTTGTATTTGATAAAAAGACCGAAGAAAGTTTGTCAAAGCTGAGCTTGCCATCGGGTTTTGGGTAGTCAATTTTAGTCGCGTCTTTGGCGAGTCTTAGGGACTCGTAATCTTTGCTAATATCTTTGATGGTGAAAGGTAATGCACCAGAGAAGAAGTTTTGGTCAATCATGTTGTAGGCGCCGCCTAGGTAGCGACCTAGCTTATGCATGGCTGGACCAAAGTTGCGAGATTGATAGAGCTCTTCATGCAGCCAGCTTGCCTTAAACTTATCGTCGAAACTTTGTAAGTCAGTAGTCGCGTCCTCTTTTGAAAGCGCTTCAATGATAGTATCGGCACCGATCATACCAGACTTCATTGCAGTGTGATTTCCTTTGATTTTGGCGAAGTTCAAGGTGCCAGCATCACAACCAATCAACAAACCGCCTGGAAAATGCATTTTAGGTAATGCGTGCAATCCACCCTTTGCGATTGCACGTGCGCCGTACGAAATACGTTCACCGCCTTCTAGGGTTTGCTTAAACACCGGATGATGTTTCATGCGCTGAAATTCATCAAATGGGCTTAAATACGGGTTCTTGTAGTTCAAATCGATGATCAAACCAACCACAACTTGGTTATTTTCGGCGTGGTACATAAATGAGCCGCCATGGGTTTCATTGTCAAGCGGCCAGCCAGTGCCGTGAACCACTGTACCTTCTTTGTGCTTCGCTGGGTCGATTTGCCAAATTTCTTTAAAACCAATGCCATAGTGTTGTGGCGTAGCGTCTTTATCTAGCTCAAACTCCTTGATCAATTGTTTACCAAGGTGGCCGCGACAACCTTCAGCAAACACTGTGTATTTAGCGCGAAGTTCCATGCCTGGCATATACGTGTCTTTTGGCTCACCATCTCTGTCTAAGCCCATGTCACCTGTTACAATGCCTTTAACTTCATTTTCTTCAATGATCAGTGAATGAGCACTAAAGCCGGGGAAAATCTCTACGCCAAGCGCTTCTGCTTGCTCTGCTAACCAACGGCAGACATTGCCCATAGAAACGATGTAATTGCCTTCGTTTTTAAAGGTTTTTGGTACCACCATATGTGGTAGGTTTGTTGCGTTTTGCTCATCTTTAAACAGGTAGATTTCATCTTCTGTTACTTTTGTTGTAATAGGTGCACCTTTTTGTGCCCAATCAGGAATGAGCTCATCTAATGCTTTGGTCTCGAAAACAGCACCGGACAAAATATGTGCACCCACTTCTGAGCCTTTTTCTACCACACAGATCATGAGTTCTTGTTCTTTTTGCTGTGCTTGCTGAGCGAGTCGAATAGCGCATGATAGGCCTGCAGGGCCCGCACCCACTATGACGACATCAAATTCCATGGTTTCACGTTCGACCATTTTTACCTCGTATACATTGACGGTAGATTAACTTAAACTCGAGTTAAGTTCTTTTTACGTTAAGCTAAGGTTATTTTAGGTTGACGTTTACGTCAACAGGAAGTAGGCTGGTTTCATTAAATTGTTTCATTGACGTACGCGTCAGCTATACAAATAACCAGATGATGGAGTAACCATGAAAGTACTTGTACCAATCAAACGCGTGATTGACTACAACGTCAAAGCGAGAGTCAAGGCAGATAACAGCAATGTTGATCTTACCAATGTTAAGATGGCCATGAACCCGTTTTGTGAAATCGCAGTAGAAGAAGCGATTAGATTAAAAGAAGCAGGCAGTGCAACTGAAGTGATCGCCGTATCTATCGGTGATAAAGCTTGTCAAGAGCAGCTTCGCACGGCATTGGCACTTGGTGCTGACAAGGCAATCCACATCGAAACAGACGCAACGTTAGAGTCGCTACATGTTGCAAAATTACTGGCTAAATTGGTAGAGCAAGAAAATCCTGAACTAGTCATTTTAGGTAAACAATCTATTGATGCAGACAACAACCAAACAGGCCAAATGCTTGGTGCGTTGACGAAGCGAGGTCAAGGAACGTTTGCATCTAAGTTAGTAATAGAAGGTGGCAATGCCATCGTGACGCGTGAGGTAGACGGTGGCTTACAAACTGTTTCTTTAGCGTTACCAGCAATTGTTACTACTGACCTACGTTTAAACGAACCGCGTTACGCGACACTACCAAACATCATGAAGGCGAAGCGCAAGCCACTTGACGTCATCGCAGCAGATTCGCTCGGCGTCGACTTAGCACCACGTGTTGAGCTGGTTAGAGTTGATGAGCCGGCTAAGCGAGAAGCTGGTGTTATCGTAGAGAGTGTTGAAGAGCTAGTAACTAAACTTAAGACAGAAGCGAAGGTGATCTCATGAGCGTATTAGTCATTGCAGAACATGAAAATGGTGTTTTAAAGCCTGAAACTGCGAAAGTGATCACGGCGGCTGTTAAGATTGGTGGCAATGTTGATGTATTGGTCGCAGGTAGCAGTGTTGCGGCGGCAGCAGATTCCGTTGCAGGCATTGCAGGTGTTACATCAGTTAAATTAGTTGATAATGCAAATTTTGAACACCAATTGGCAGAAAATACAGCTGATCTAGTCGTTGAGCTAGCCGAGAGCTACAGTCATATTCTTGCCAGTGCATCGACAACAGGTAAAAACATTTTACCGCGTGTTGCTGCGCTTTTAGACAAATCGCAAATTTCTGAAATTGTTGACGTGGTTGATGCTGACACATTTAAGCGTCCAATATACGCGGGCAATGCAATCGCAACTGTGAAATCGTTGGAGTCACAAAAAGTGATCACGGTACGTGCTAGTGCATTTGATGCAGCGGGCGAGCAAGCGCCAGTGTCTGTTGAGACATTATCAAATGGAGCTGCTAATAGCCTAAGTAGCTTTGTTGGTGTTGAGCAAACTGAATCAGAGCGTCCGGAGCTTACAGCAGCTCCTGTGATTATCTCTGGTGGTCGTGGTATGCAAAACGGTGATAATTTTGCACTTCTTAACGGTATTGCAGACAAGCTTGGTGCAGCAATTGGGGCATCTCGCGCAGCAGTAGATGCTGGCTTCGTACCAAATGATATGCAAGTAGGACAGACTGGTAAGATTGTTGCTCCAGATCTCTATATTGCTGTAGGTATTAGTGGTGCAATCCAACACCTTGCAGGTATGAAAGATTCTAAAATCATTGTTGCTATCAACAAAGATCCAGAAGCGCCTATTTTCCAAGTCGCTGATTATGGCTTAGTCGCCGACTTATTTGACGTATTACCTGAGCTAGAACAAGCTCTGTAACCAATTCTGGTTGTTGAAGCCGTGTGCACTATGCCGCGGCTTTTTTCCTTTTTATATCCTCACCTTTCGTAATTCTGAAGGCGTCACGCCAAACCAACGTTTAATTGCACGCCTAAAGTTTGGCAAATCATTGAAATCCAGAACTTTAGCTACCTGCGAGTTTGAGTAGCCTTGTTGCCCAATACAGAAACCTGCTTGTTGGCTCAATACCCTATCTTTTAAGCAACTAAATTGACTGTTGTGTAGTGCGAGTTTTCGTTTCAGTGTTGCACCACTGGTATTGAAGTAATTTGCGAGGTCTTCTAATGTGGCTCTGGGGTTGGCAATTAAAAATGATTCTGCATAGGCTAAAAAACCAACGGTGTTGCTGTTGGCTAAAGTTTTTATATCAGACTGAAGTGCCGGTATTGCGCTGTTTTGCCGAGTTTGTAATGCTTCTTTGGAAATCACCACAGTAGTAAAGTGATGCCCGAATGACAAAAGGTTTGCACCTATGGCTTGATATTCTTCAATGTATACAGGCGTTGTATAGGGCAGTTGAAATTGAACTTGTGTATTTTCAAAGCGCCACTTTAAAAACCCGTTGATTAAGCTTAACCACACTTCGAGCAAGAAGCAGTAAACGCTTGGCTGGAGTTCGCTAATCGCGGGGTTGACTATTAAATGTATGGCCTTGTTTTGTTTAAACATTCGCACGCTAAAATAGGGAAATAACTCACCTTGTAGTTGTTTGCAAGCGACAAGTAATGCTTTGAGGTTGCTACAATGAAATAAATACGACGCATAGCGTGCACAGATACTGTGGAGTAAATGTTGCCCAAGTACAAAGCTGATGTCCTGCCCAAGGTGGCAAGTCATGATGTTTTTTATTGTTTGTTCTAGCTGTGAAAAGCTAGATGCGTGATCTGGCTGTGCAAAATCGCTGTAAAATAATTTGGTTCCCTTAAGTGCTTTGTCTGGGTGTATACCGCGTTGTTTGGCAAGCTCTATTAGCGGTACTAGCAACTGATGGCTCGAGAGTTTAGGCTCACTAGTTTCAAAATAAGACACTATGCCGCCTGCTTATTTTGGTGCAACTGTGTGATCAGCTGTTCAAAAATTTGCTTGCTTTGCATTGGTTGTGAGACCTCAATACATGCACAATGAAGAGTGTTCGGGTCGAGCGTGAGTAAGTTTTCATCGTATTGATAATGGATTTGTGCAGCCGCACATACTCTCTGTGAAATGGATTGAGCAGTATGAAGTAGTGTTGCAGGGTATAAGACAATAAATTTGTCACCCGCGTACCTGCAAGCTAAGTCACAACCGCGAATGTTTAACGTGATTAACTGGCCGGTATCACGCAGTAGTAGCTCTCCTTTGGTAATACCGTGTTCGAAACAGAATCGTCCATATGATTTTAAGTCCAAGATAGCAACACAAAACTTTGTACCAGTATTAACTAGCTGTTCAATTTCAATGCTAATTTGTTTTTCCATATACCTGGCACTATAAAGCCCTGTCACATAGTCGGTAAAAGTATGCTCGCGAAAATGCCGCTCTTTTTTGAGCAGTGTTAAATTTAAATATGTCTGTTCTTGATACCACCAGTGCATCGCAAAGCTCATGACAATCATGCCCAGTAATGCGGGAAAGGCCTCTAAGGAGCTCAGAGTCGGGTGGATATGATCAAATGTAAAAAACTCATCAAGGCAGTCTAATAACAGCGAAATGAGCATTAAAGTAAGCCCACCGGCAAGTGCTGTTGTAACACGCCCTGTGGGCCGGCTTAACAAGGTCGCAATAAGCCATACCAAAGACATAAACGCTAGACCTCCTTCGCCTAGCGCATCCAGAGTTTCTATGTGGGATGAGGGTTTAGGCTCACCTAGATACACTGTGCAGATCAGAGTTATGGCGACGGAAAATAAGAGCAACAGCCATAAGTAAAAATGTCTAACTTTGCGAAAGGGAAATATCATGATTCTATGCCGAGCCTAGTGAGTAATGCTGTTATGTTATTGCGGTTAATTTTCTTTAACAGGGTCAATTTAGCTCACTACTTTGACAGTTTTTTTAATCTTAGTAGCAATAATTGAGCAAAAAATCACAAGACGATTGTTTTTGGCACTTTAAAGGGGGTGAAATTAGCTCAGTACAGCCTAGTTTGTAGTGAAAAACTAGTTAAATCAGAGTGTTCTAAGTGTAGGTGAAATAAATAATTCATAATGTCCAGATAAGGTTTTTGCGATTTTTAGGGTGAACAATCAACTCAATCTGTACGAGATAAATATGAAACATACACTACCGTTACCTTTTTCAAAGTCTCACAAAGCTGTGGCCATGCTGCTGGGTTTAATAGCAACGGGTGCCCAAGCCAATACGCTTCAGGGACAAATCGGAGATACACAAAATAAGGCGCTGTTTGAAGGAGCGCAGGTCAAAATTGTTGAACTCAATAGACAAGTGAGTTCGAGCCGAGATGGCCGCTTTATTTTTACCCAAATACCTGCAGGAAACTACACACTCGAAGTGAACTATATTGGTGCGCAATCTTATCGTCAAACAGTCAAAATCGACGATAAACAAGTAACCACTGTGTCCGTTGTGCTCAAGCCGCTAGATAACGAGGTTGATAACATCATTGTTGTAGGGCAGCGAGCGGGCCAAGCTGGAGCACTTAACCGTCAAAAAAATGCAGATGGGATCATGACGATTGTCAGTGCCGATAGTATTGGCCAATTACCCGACCAAAATGCAGCTGAGGCCCTGCAGCGCTTACCCGGCATGTTTATTCAACGTGACCAAGGTGAAGGGCGTTTTGTGGGGATCCGAGGTATCGATCCAGGATTGAACAACGTGTCCATCAACGGGGCAAATGTGCCTTCTCCAGAAGCTGGGATCCGCAGCGTCGCGATGGATGTAATACCTAGCGAGATAATACAAAGCTTAGAAGTCAGCAAAACGGTAACACCAGATATGGACGCGAGTGCCATCGGTGGCAGTATCAACGTTAAAAGCTTAAGCGCATTCGATAGACAAGGACAAAGTTATAGTTTCACCGCTCAAGCTTCTCACAATGAGTTAGTGAATGAAACAAGTCCAAAACTCTCAGCAAGCTTTAGCGATATTTACGATTTAGCCAATAATACACAGTTAGGTGTTGCTACAGCTGTTTCTTGGTTTGAGCGCAAGTTTGGTTCTCACAATATGGAAACGGACGGTGGCTGGATGTCGCTAGAGCAGGAGAGTGCAGAAACTGGAGAGGACGTTGAATTTTTTGGGGCCGAAGAAATAGAGCAGCGTCACTATCAAGTTCAACGCGAACGATTAGGCGCAGCGCTGAATTTGGATTTGCATCAAGGGGCGATGAATAAATACTATCTGCGCACGCTTTATAGTGAATTTTCAGACGATGAATTTCGCCAGCGCAATGAGTATCGATATGACAAAGGAAAATACCTAAGTGCTGAGTCCAGTGAAACCGCAGCCTATTTCACTGATGCTGAAATGGACAGGGACACCAAAGATAGATATGAAGAGCAAAGTATTCTGTCAGTTGTGGCAGGTGCGGAGCACATCCTAAATAGTTGGTTTATTGAGTATAACCTTGGCTATTCTAAGTCAGATGAAGCTGAACCAAATCGATTGGATGTAGATTTTGCAGGTGAAGCACTTACCTTGGGATATGCGAGTTTGGGGGATACGCCAATTTTGTCTCATTCACCTTCAGCTCATGATCTCAGCAATTTCTCACTGGATGAAATTGTATGGGAAGACAACCTGAGTGAAGATGAAGCTATCAGCTTTAAGCTGGATGTCAGCAAGGACTTTGTACTTAACGGTTACAACGCACAGTTCAAGGCGGGGGTGAAATACTCTGACAGAGAAAAACTCAATCGCGTCTATGCCAAGGTCTATGACGGCGGCTTTGATGAAATTACCGCACAACAATTTGCAACCAACAGCCCTGAATTTGACTTAGGCGATTTTGGCCCTGGTTTATCACGGCAAGGGATCAAGTCTTACTTTTCATCGAATCAAGCCAATTTAGATTTAAACACATTGGAATCAGACATTGAAAGTAAGGGTAAAAGTTATACGTCACAAGAAACGGTGTCCGCGCTGTATGCGATGCTGAGCTTAGATATTGGCGATTTGAATGTGATTACCGGTCTCAGGTATGAAGACACAGAGTATGACACAGTCGGCAGTCGTGTAGAGCTACTTAAGAATGATATTGAAGATAGCGAGCGCGTTGCTATTACACCTTGGGAAGTGAGTAAAGATTACGACCACTTGCTGCCTAACCTCACAATGCGGTATGCCCATTCTGACTCACTAATAACCCGTTTTGCATATACTCAAACCATTGCCAGACCTAGTTTTGGAGATGCAGCCGCTTTTCAATTATTAGAAAGCGAAACGACATTGGATGATGACGTTGTACAAGTTGAACGAAAAGGTGAAGTTGGAAATCCAGATCTTAACCCGTATGAAGCAAGTAACTTTGATTTCTCTATCGAGTATTATCCAGGCAAGATAGGCGTGTTATCTGCAGGGGTATTTCACAAAAATATTGATAACTATATTGCTAAAAAGCAGGTGCAAGATAACGGTCTGTGGAATGGATTTGAAGAAGTGATCCAATCGGTAAACGGCGGAGAGGCAGAGCTCAGCGGATTAGAGTTGGCTTATACCAAAAATTTCGACAATGGTCTGATGATATCTGCCAATGGTACGTTTATTGATGCTGATGATGCCTTGCCCAACCAGTCTGACACTGTTGCAAATCTCATGATTGGTTATGAAAGCAACCTCCTAAGCGCACGTTTGAGTAATAGCTACAAGAGTAAATCGTACATCATGACCGAAAATGATGGCCGCGTTTACCAAGATGCGCACAATCAAATTGACTTCAGTGTGAAGTATTACATCAGCGAACAAACGCAAGTGTATTTCAATGCAGTCAACCTGACCGACGAACCGCTTTACGTGTACCACGGGCAGCCGCGTTACAACTATCAATACGAAAGTTATGGTCGCTCGTATCAGCTAGGTATTACCTTAAGCTCATTTTAATTTTTTATTCTAATAAACTACGATGGCGCTGCTTAGGCAACTGGGCAGCGAATACTCTATGAAGTTAACTTCCTCTCGCATAGCTGTTTCAGCCCTATTATTGAGCAGCACTTTTTTGGTATCAGCCCAAGATTCTATTTCATTTTTGGCATTTGGTGATGGTGGCTATCACCCTGATTACCCGAAAACCAAACATATTAAAAAGCCCAAAAACAAACAGCAGTTCATTGCAGCAGAGAAGGCGGATTGGCTCGAAGATAATAGACCCATTGAGGAGTTTGACCACGCGCCAATTTACGTTTATCCAGGTACTGAAATCGCGACAGAAGATACCGGTGCTGCGGCTGTAGGCTCTGCAATGGCGAAATTGTGCGAGCGTA
The DNA here is from genome assembly GCF_022347805.1 of Pseudoalteromonas sp. Of7M-16. Taxonomy (NCBI): domain Bacteria; kingdom Pseudomonadati; phylum Pseudomonadota; class Gammaproteobacteria; order Alteromonadales; family Pseudoalteromonadaceae; genus Pseudoalteromonas; species Pseudoalteromonas sp. Of7M-16. The sequence continues at coordinate 36,555 of NZ_JAKRFY010000019.1, forward strand.
AGCCCTGTGAGTTTGGCATACAACTTGGTGATAACATCTACCCAGATGGGGCTGACGCCAATGATGGAAAAGACGATCAAAAGCGCATGAATGATCTTATTTTAGGGCCTCTAAAGCCATTATTTAAAAATCATAAGGATCTTATTGTTTACTCTGCGCTGGGCAATCATGATTGGAAAACATCTCGCAAAGGCGTAAAGCTTCAAACGGAGTGGATGGCAAAACAGCCTAATTTCCATATGGATGAGCGTGGCTACTATAGTTACAAAATCGGTGAGCCTGGCAATGATGTTGAGTTTTTTGTGCTCGATACCAACATGTTGTTATCTGGACAGCACTATTACGAGATCCCACTTAAACACGACGGTAGTGAACAAGGCCTTGCTTCAGCGTTGGCAAGCGGTGTCGCAGAAGTTGAAGACATAGAGGTGCACGAGTCTCCGGTCAATGGTGAAGACCACAAGCAACTAGCATGGTTAGCTGATGGTTTAAAATCATCGAAAGCAAAGTGGAAAATAGTTTATGGGCACCATATATTGTGGTCAATTGGCGGCACTAAATATGATGAAGGACACGTGTTAAGACGGCTGATTTTACCTGAGTTATGTCAATATGCAGACGCCTATATTGCAGGACATGAGCATGACCTTGAATTACTTACGGATGATTGTTCTCGCGTTTTACCGGGGAATAATAAGCCCAAACTGCCTTTGATTATTAGCGGAGCTGCGTCAAAAATGCGTGGAACTCACTCACCGTTTGCACAGCAACAAGAAAATCGTTACCCAGAGTATGACCTTATTTGGGCGAAAAGCTTTATTTGGGGCTTTGCGCATATTGAACTTGATAATCGCAGTGATAGCCTGAATGTCAGCTTTTATACCACACCGAAAGATAAATCAGGCTCGTTGCAGCCAGAAGCGAGTTTTTCGTTTAAACATCGTAGTGACTAGCAGTTTTACGTGGACAGTAAAGTCAATAACCATAACATTCAACTTTCTTTATTGTCCATTCGGTTTGGTGTTTTATTCCTTAGTTTTTATACTTGATAAAGGTTATAACCATTAATGGAATATTTAGATTATGTAGGTTCATTTGAGGTCTAGACGAGTGTTGGAGAAGGTGTTTTTATAATTGAATTCGCTGGATGTCTCTAACTTCAACTCTGTTGAATACACAGTGTGATTAACATGAGCGTCTGATCTTTAGTAATTTTTGAGCTAAAAAGCTCGATTGGTTATCGATTCAATTAAGGATTAAGTATTTCCGTTGTTCATTGATTTATCTAGGTCTAATTAGCAAGAAGAAATTTAGTTTAAATTGCATGAATAGTATCGATATACATCATTTAGGTACAAGATTGAATGTGATTTTAATGTAAACTACGCCGCGTGACAACCACTAGTATAGGAATAAGGAAATGAGATTAACAAGTTTAACTTTGGCTGTTTTTGCGACGTTAGGCGTGACTTTGTCAAATAGCGCGAATGCAGAAGGCTTTATTAATTCACCGGTACGTGTAGCGATTGACCGATTAGGTGTACCATGGGTACAAAAAGATGACTCGTTCGGATTGTGGAGAGAGAAAAAGCTTCCTCATGGACAAAAAGCGATCGCGGCTTCAGGTGGGTACTTTCACTATCATTTTGGTACATCACCCGATGACAAAGGTTATGCATTTTATGAAGGGGCAACATTTGCTATTTCAGAAAACGGCAACGCGTTTAGATACCAAAACTATGATTGGCAGTCAGTGACTGGTTGCTGGGGAGCAACGGACGTCAGTTCGTTCACCGTTGACCATGTATATTGTGTAAATGGTGATGGAAGCCTTAAAAAGTTTAACGACAAGAGCGGCAGCTTTGAAGGCTACTTCCGTATTGATAATGAAGTGATCACTAAAATTGACGTTGCACTAGGTGGTGTGATTTGGGCAATCACAGAAAGTGACAAGCTGTTTAAATACGATGGAGTTAAATGGACACAGCAAAAAGTGGCTTGTGGCAACTTGTGCTCTTTGGTAGACATTGCTGTTGGTGGTAGCCAAGTTTACGTTGTTGCCAGTGTTTATGGAAGCAATGATGGCCCTCAAAGTGTGTATACCTTGAACAATGGTGAGCTTGCAAAATTCGGCTCTTTCTACAATATCGACGTCGATAGAGAAGGGGTAATTTGGGCAATTTCAAACTATACACGCACGCTGTTTTATAAGCGCCCTGGCATGACACAGTTTGTTGAAGATCCACAAATGAGTTTTAAAGTATCTAACAATATTGGTAGTTAATTGCTCCATATATAGCTCAACAAAAAGGTGACCTAAGTACAGTCACCTTTTTAATTTAGGGCGCTATCAAGCCCAGATGAGCCAATTGAGACTGTCACCAAAAAAAGCAGTTGGTGTTTGTTCATATCAGCTTCACCTCCCTAATATATCGTTAGTCGACTTTAAACGCTTTTATTATGTAAAAATCAAATACAATATACAGGGTGTAACACATGACCAGAGCTTGGCATAAAGCCATACTTTTTACAGGCGCGTCACTAATTTTTTCGGGCAATGCCCAAACTCTCAATGTATCAACTGAAAATAAGGCGCCGCAGCAAAGAGCGAGCAGTAAGCAATTATTCAGCTATGAATTTAAATTGGAAATAGGTGATTGGGTATCCTATGGCGTAAAAACTACATTGGTTGAAGGTGAACCGGGCGAAGTAATCTATTACGATGCTTAAAGTCAACTAACTTATAAAATCGTGCTCATAGGCAATATTGAAAGGTCTGAAAAGTTGGCAGCAGTTGGAACCGTTAAACATTCAATCCAAAAATATGCCAACGGGAAATGGACAGAGTTGCGTGCTCCTGAAATGACCTATCGAGATAAAAAACGAGGCTCCTTAGAAGTGTATAATGATGATATGACACGAATCTCACTATCAGGTGTCGTTGATATAGAAGAAGTGTAATTTTCGACACAACTATTGGTAATTTGCACCACGGCGACTAGACGTTAGTATCATTGAAGCCTGCCATGCTAGCTCTCCTTTCATGCCTTTTATACGTGTTACAATGTTTACTATTCATAACAATATTATAGAGCTCCTTTGCATTCTTATACGATATGTAATGTGAGTATTTGTTATCTTCCTTTTCTTGACTAGGTTTAGGTCACTGACCTGCGTTTTTGGCTTTTATGAAAAATCTATGCTGCGTTGTAACCAAGTGTTTTAAAGAATAAAATAAGCACTGATTTGAACTGTGTCTTGCAGAGCTAATGAGCTCTTCAGGATATATCACTATGTAAGTACTCGGATACAAGATTAATGAAAAAAGCAATTTTTACGCTCGCCATCGGCGACAACCCAATGTATCAGGCTGCCTTGAAGAGCTTTGAACTCTACGCCGATAGAGTTGGGGCAGATTTGATCGTATCAAAAAGCTTACATTACAAAATTGACATTGCTGAACCAGCATATCACGCATCGCCTGCTTGGACAGAAAAGCTGCGTATTGGAGAGTTGCTGAAAGAGTACGATAGGGTGCTTTACCTTGACTCAGACGTGTTAATTAAGCCGAATGCAAAAGACTTATTTGAACTATACCCAGATCGCGATACAACTTATTGGCTTAATGAGGGGGCATTAAAAAATCGAGGATCAGATATTAAACTAGTGACTGATGTACTCGGAAGTGTATCTTGGCCACGCACTGAAGAGGGGGCGGTATATTACAACGCCGGCGTTATTCTCGCTTCAAAAGAGTCCGGCTTATTTTCCAAAACTAGTTTGGAAGACCTACAAAAATTGTGCAATAAGATATCTTTTTACGAACAAAGTTATTTCAACTATTGCATACATAAGCATGGACTAAAGCACCAAAGCATTGACAAAGCATTTAATCGAATGGATATGTTTGGCAAAGAAAACTATCTAGAAGCCGATTTTATTCATTATGCTGGTAAAGGGTACGCTAAAACCAGTCGACGTCGCGATGTGCAGTTTTTAAAGGACTTCGCAAAGATTTATAAAGATATTATACCAAGCAACGAAATCAACGAGCTAAAAGACAATGCTTGGCAAGCCTATCTAAAGGTAATTTACAAAAAATATCCACTGCCTAATTTTTTAATCAAGCTGTTTAGTGAACGTTTTGTGCCGAGATAATCCGCTTAATTACTGAAAGTCATAGGTGAGAAAGCACTGTAATTCCATCGCTGTTTTGTTATGCTTTGCCTCACCTTTTTTAGTACTTCAACAAATTCAGATTGAATTCCACTTTAGTCACTGAATAAGACGCCAGTCTATAAAAATTTAATTAATCCTACTTATGAATATTAAAATTATAAGCAACAGGTAAGTTAAATAAAGGTTGAGTTTTTATACCTGTTTTAGGTTTACTATTGTTTGCTGAAATGTGGCTATACCTGTAACAGAGAGTAGTTTAACATTTTTCTATGGGCAGCTTATAGCCCCACAATGTGAGTTCTTTTCTTCCCACTATTTTTAGCCCTTCAAATAACAATCGCAACGAAAATTTAGATTGCCACAGCAAAGAGCTTTTTGTTATGTATATTTAGGATACATAAATGATGTGATATTTTTATATTTATAAAGGCGACTTAAGTAAAGGTGGCAAAACTACAAAATGATTGGGTAAGAAACCTTGGTGCTTCTGGTTTGGTTAGGTTTGCTTTGGGATTTTAAGGTTTTGTTACTCAGTTTTTGTTATGAAAATAATTATATTAAATTAAAATATTCATTAAGTTTATTATTTTAAAGGTGTGTGTCATTTTATTAATTAAATAATAGCTTAAAAGCCTTTGTTTTTTAATTGCTTGAGGCTTTTTGTGATTAGAATAGGGGGAAAGCCCTATATGATTGCGTTATCAACTTATATATCTTTCCTTGCGCATTAAAAAAGAAAATACATGACCAATAAAATTCAAGGAAAAAGTGTATGCAATCTAAACTCAATAACCAGAGTAAGAAAAAAGTATTCTCGCCAGTTAAGTCTGCCTGTAGCCTTGCATTGATGAGTATTTTAGCCACGCCGTTAGTAAGTCATGCGTCAACGCCTACAAAAATTGGCACTGAACGCCTTGTGAGTGCTGCGCCAATGGTAGGTGATGTTGCGGAAACGACCTCTGTTGTAGAGCTAAACGATGGCAAGTATGTTGCTACTTGGCATGTTAAAAACAGTGGGGATGGCAGAACATCAATTCGAGGCCAAATTTTTTCGCAAGGGGATGAACCTATCGGCAATGCTTTTTCAATTGCAAGCATAAATTCAACAGCCACAAACGTACGTACTATGCGTAATAATGTGTCCCCATTGAATGACGGTGGTTTTTTGGTTTCATGGGAAGATATTGATGCAACAGACTCGTCTAAAAGCGCCATTCAAGCCGCGCGGTTTGCAGCAGACGGATCAAAGGTAAGTACATTTACTATTGCAGCATCCGTTTCTCGATACAATAAATCTTCACATGCTTTACTAAAAAACGGTAATACGGCGGTGATTTGGCAAAACGAAAATGTAGGAAATGACTCAGAAATTTTCGTTAAAGTCTTCGACCAAGATTTGAATGTTGTTAAAAATACATTTAGTGCGACTTCAAGCGAAGCCGGAGAGCAAAAATATGGTGCGATTTCAGCACTTGAGAATGGCGGTTTTGTACTAACTTGGCAGGGACAAGGAGACGATGTCTACAGCCGTGTTTTTAATTCAAACTATCAATACAGTGGGAGCGCAGTTAAAGTCAACACGACAACTGGTGGTGCTCAAGGGTTTGCAGATGTTACTGGGTTGAAAGACGGTGGGTATGTTGTTGTATGGGAAACCCAATCTAATGAACATATTCTTGGTTCAGACAGATATATCTACACACAAAGATTTAATGCCAACGGCTCTAAAAATGGAGTAGAAACCAAAGCCAACACCTATTCAGGCACGCACATGCACCCAGTTATTAAAGGAAATAAGACTGGGGGCTATCTGGTGTCTTGGGCGAGTAGAGATCAAGATGGGGGCTTGTGGGGCGTGTATGCAAGGGAATATCAGCCAGATGGCACTGCAGATGGCAGTCCTTTTCGTGTAAATACCTACACACAAGGCAGCCAGATGTACCCTAATACAGCCTTAATAGGTAACGGCGAGTTTGTAGTAACTTGGTCTGATCTTGACCGAGAAAGCGTTCACGTTCAGAAATTTACCTTTAATGAAGCGCCGACATATGCACTGAGTGCTACGCTTCCATCTATCGCAGTGTTTGAAGGAGACACTATTGAGTTGCCTTTAACGGCTAAGGGCGCAGGTATTTACGGTATAGATACAGTGATGACAGTCAACGATCCTTTGGTTGCTAGCTTTAACGGTGGTAGTTACGGAGAGTTTTTACCAACTGCGGAGCGTTTGTCTATTCCGCTAGGTATTGCTGACAATCAGTGGGATGGTGCATTATCACTGAAAGCTCCGTACCAAGCTAAAACTGGCGAAGGCTTGTATGGTACTGCAACGCTGCTTGCTCATAAACCGGGCACTGTGAACATTGATCTACAGTCACAATTTACTGGAGATGATGGTAACTATGTTTATCAGGGTCAGGTAAATTACTCGATTACTGTACTAGAGTCAGTTGTTTTATCGGGTAATGTCGCAGACTTGGGGATCACAGGAGACTACTCTCAAGTTACTATTTTCATAAACGGTGAAGCCGTACAGGTAAATCCTGATGGCAGCTTTTCACTCAAAGTTGGCCTTGGCAATGTGACTATTGCAGTGAATGCACCAGGATTCCTGTCAGCCGAAAAACAAATCACGCTAGCGCCTAATCAAGCTGATATGAATTTTGGAGATATTGCTTTGGTTGCTGGTGATAGCAATGGCGATAACAGTATTGATATCGGCGACTTAACCCAATTATTGGGAGCGTATCGAACAGTCAGTACCGATCCGTCATTTACACCGGCAGCGGATTTTAATCGTGATAATAAAATTAACTTACAAGATTTAACGTTACTAGGTAAAAACTTTGGCAAACAAGGCCCGCAAGCTTTGTAAGCTAAGGTTTGTGAACTAATTTTTATATAAGCGAAGGCCACGAGATGTGGCCTTTACAAAATTACGAAGAACGAATACGAAAGAGATCTAAAAATGAAGCAGCTAACAATGATTTTTTTACTCCTGAATAGCTTGATGGTGGCCGCCTCACAAGGGAAAGCGTATCTGTATAGCCCTGAGTTAGATATAAGAGCGGGAAGCGAGTTTTATGTTGATATCATGTTGAAAGACGCTCCTGAGGTGTATGGGTCACAAATCGCGTTACAGTTTGATACAAAGCAAGTCACGGTATTGGACAAGAACGAAAAAGAAGCGGCGGTTCAGATCGAGCACGGAGATTTTTTTGATAGTGCAAGGCTATATACATTAAAAAATGCTGTGGACTTAAAGACTGGCACCATAGACTACATTGTAAGCCAAGTAGCGCCCGCAAAGAGTGTCGCGGGTGATGGGCGAGTTGCTAGAGTATTTTTTAAAGCGAATGAAGCGACTTCGACAACGAATATAGAGTTAAAACAGGCAGACTTTGGAACAAAGCAGGGGGAAAAGTATACTTTTGAAATTGGCGAATCTCTGCAATTTAACTTTGATAATACCTTTGCAGACGCACCACAAGCACCTGCAGATCACTCAATTCTTCTACCTATTACTATTGTTGCTGGTTTTGTGCTTCTTTTTGCTATCGTGCTTTTCCTTAAATCCAAAAAAGGTAATACGATGGCCAATGCATAGGAGCAAATTTCTCTGTGATCCAGTGTATTTTTGAGAGCTTCTCAAATGTTTCATTGTAGGGGCTATTAAAAGCTAGTGAGGGGATTGCTCTATTTAGGCTCCTTCACAGCTGGCTTTGCAAAGCACACTTTGTGATAGCAAAGAATTCAGCTTAGGTGATACTGCTATTCGCAATCAGCTGCAATTTTTAGGTATACGCCGAGTTGCTCTTTAACGTCTGCTAATGGTGCGAAAAGCCAGGTTGATGTCAATATTAAATTAACTAAGAGTATGGAGAGTAGGGGGTTAAAAGAGAATACGTTGCAAGAAATTAAAGTAGTGCAGCAAAGAGATACGATTACTGCACTGATACTAAACAGACTAAGAAGTCTTTTTTTGACGGCTGACTAAACAATACGACCCATCTTTTGTACTGGTCATATAGCCAACAAAGTTTTCATCTCTTTTATGAGAAAAAACATGTGTATGGTCGTTTAATTTGCCTTTAAATAGCCATTTTTTGAATACTTCCTCACGTACAACAATACATGGGTTTTTGACTGCAAAGCTCTCTTTATAAGTAACTTCACAGTGCTGCGCACTGTGAGACATAGAAAAAGTGATATGGCTTTGCCTATCTTTATATTCAAGTACACCCGTAACCAACAAGGTCTCAAACTCATTTTTGCTGGTTTGATTTGAAACGAGTAGGCGATGTTTCTTTGAACCAATAACGTCCTCTGCCATGGCTTTTAATTCACTGTGGCAGTTTTTGACATTATATTTTTCGATGATCGTTTCAATCGAGTTTTTAGCAACAATCTGTGTGCTCGTTAGCAATAGGGCTGCGATGAATAGCTTATGCTTCATAGTAGCTCCTTAATTTGTGCTGCAAGCTCATTAGGCGTTGTTGTATGACTCATTGCGGTGATTAAATCGCCTTCTTTATTGATGATGTAAAATCTTGATGCATGCGCTACTGAGTATTCCATAAACGACTCTTCAAGATTTTGGTCATCATAATAAACGCCATATAATCCACCAACTTCTTTGGTTTGTTCAGCGCTGCCAGTTAAACCGGTAATACGCTCGTGAAAGTAGTCGGTATATTCCTTTAAATCCTCTACTGTATCACGCGCAGGGTCTACTGTGACGAGTAACCCCTGCACCTGATCAAGCCCTTGTTTCTCAAGACGCATAAATGCATTTGTCATTACTGCGAGTGAGTTAGGGCATACCTCTGCACAAGATAAGTAGCCAAAGTACATAACGACAACTTGACCTTGATAATCAGAGAGTGAAACAGGACCGGCATAGCTTTGCAGCGTAAAATCCCCACCTAATTCATCGAAAGATTTTCTTGTTTCATTAAAGTCTTTAGTGGTTGTAGCTAAATAAAACCAAATTAATCCGATAATACCAAGAAAAGATAAAATCCAATGTAAGTGAGCGGGCTTAAACTGCTTCATAACTCTACCTTGCTGTCACATATGAGGTTGGGTCAATGTGAGCAAAATCGACAGACATCAAGACACTCATAGAGGTAATGGCTACGAGTGATAAAATAAACACGCGTTTAGCCCAAGTATGATTGTCCATGCGATGGAAGTCGAAAATAGTGCTCAATAACCAGACCAATCCAATAATAAACGTAAGTGATGCGAAAATGGCACCAACGTAGTTTAACGTGAATAGTGAAAGTGCAAGTACAGTAAAGGCAACAATGAAGCCAATCATGTGTTTTCTAGCAACTTCAACACCACTGACGATTGGTAGTACTGGAATATTAGCGTCTTTGTAGTCTTTGAATCGGTAAATAGCAATCGCATAAGAATGCGGGATTTGCCAAATACAGAAGATTGCCAAGATTACAACGGCGCCAATATCAAATTGACCATTAACGGCACAGTACCCCATTACAGGAGGACAAGCGCCTGAAATACTGCCTACAAAAGTACCGTATATTGATTTTCTCTTATAGTAGAGCGTATATAGGCCTACGTATACAACGAAGCCAAGCACGCCAAAATAAAAGCTCATCATAGATGCATACAGTGCTAATGAAGCAAAACCTACGCAACCCAAAAGGGTTGCATAGGCCAAAGCTTTGGTTACCGAAATAGACTCTAAGAGTGGCTTTCGGTACTTTGTGCGTGACATCAATTGGTCGATGTCACGGTCAATCACATTATTAAAAACGCAACCAGAGGCGATGATACACACCGTACCCACTATCATTGCTGTAAACGTAACGAAATCAATATTACCTTTGGCTGCGAGCACGTAGCCCGCAACCGCAGTGATTAAGTTACCAAAGATAATGCCTGGTTTTGTAATTAACAGGTAACTTCTTAACATTTTAATGTCCCATGAGCATGTTGTGATTTAGGTGCTCCATAATCCAAATGGAGCCAATCACAACTATGGCCACTGTCAACACAATAAACGCGGCTGAAGTAGTATTCCATATTTGCTCAGAAGATGAGTTCATGTGTAAGAAAAATACAAGTTGTACAAATAGCTGTGCAATCGCTGTAACTAAGATGACACCAAGCGTTAACGCCGGAGATGCCAAATCATACATTACAACTAAAAACGGAATAGCAGTTAGTACTAGAGATAGAAGTAAACCTATCGTGTACTCTTTAACGCTACCGTGAGCTGCACCGCCAGTGCCATGTTCGTTATTAGTGTGGCCCATTACATCACTCCTACTAAGTACACAACGCTAAATACACAGATCCAGATGATGTCTAGGAAGTGCCAGAATAAACTTAGGCAAGAAAGTCTTACTAGGTTATCTTCTGTAAATCCGTCACGTTTGAAGTGAACGAATAGAACAAGCATCCAAATGATACCACCAAATACGTGCAGACCGTGCGTAGCTACTAGCGCATAAAATGCAGACCAATAACCACTTGTCTGAGGTGTTGCACCAAGCGTACTGAAGTGCCAGAACTCATACAATTCTAAGCCAAGGAAACCAAGGCCAAGTAGTAATGTGATGACCAACCAAGTGATCATGCCTTTCATCTTGCGCTGGTTGGCTTGAAGCATTGCCATACCAAACGTGAAACTACTGAAAAGTAGGAATGCAGTACCAACTGCAACTAGATTAAGGTCAAATAACTCTTTTGGTGTTGGGCCGCCAGCGAAGCCGCCACTTAGTACTGCATATGTTGCAAACAATGTTGCGAACAAAATACAGTCACTCATGATATATATCCAGAATCCGAATATAGTATCACCACCGGTATCATGATGATCATGATCATCGTGGTGATCATGAACGTCGTTTGCGATTACGTGATCGTTTGACATAGTTTAAAACTTTCCTCTACTTGCCATTGTTAGCTGCGTGTTCTGCAACAGCTGCCAAGTGCTTTGACTCGATTTCTTCAACTTGGTCTACTTGTACGTAGTAGTCTTTGTTGCGATCAAATGAGTACGCAATCCAAGAAGCTACGATACCGACGAAGCTAGCGATAACCATCCACCAGATGTGCCATACGAAACCGAAACCTAAAGTTAGTGAGAATGCACTGATCACAAAGCCAGCCCATGTGTTAGATGGCATGTGGATCTTCGAGTACTTCTCAGGCTTTTGGTAAGCAATACCATGCTCTTTCTTGTAATGATGCTCATCACGGTCATGGATCTTAGGTAACTTAGCGAAGTTGTAGAATGGAGGAGGTGACGAAGTTGCCCACTCAAGCGTACGGCCATTCCAAGGATCACCTGTAACGTCCATATTTTGCTTACGGTTCTTGAAGCTGATGAAGCCCATGTAGAACTGAACTGCGATACCTGCTGCTACGATAAATGCACCAACCATTGCAACGATTAGCAACGGAGTCCACTCTGGGTTGTCGTAGTAGTTAAGACGACGAGTCATACCGTTGAAACCAAGGATGTATAGCGGCATGAATGCAACGAAGAAACCGATTGTCCAAAGCGCACAAGAAAGCTTATTAAGTTTCTCATCAAGCATCCAACCAGTCGCTTTAGGCCACCAGTAAGTAAGACCTGCGAAGTAACCAAATACAGCACCACCGATGATTACGTTGTGGAAGTGTGCAATTAGGAATAAGCTGTTGTGAAGTACAAAGTCAGCTGCTGGAACAGCTAGCATTACACCTGTCATACCACCAATGGTGAAAGTGAATAGGAAGCTACATGTCCACCACATTGATGCTGTGAACTCAACACGGCCTTTATACATAGTAAATAGCCAGTTGAAGATCTTAACCCCGGTCGGGACGGCTATGATCATGGTGGCGATACCGAAGAAGGCATTTACACTTGAACCTGCACCCATGGTGAAGAAGTGGTGTAGCCATACAACCATTGCTAGAACCATGATAACTGCTGTTGCCCATACAAGAGATGTATAACCGAACAAACGCTTACGTGAGAACGTCGCTGCAACTTCAGAGAAAATACCGAATGCAGGTAGTATCAGAATGTAAACTTCTGGGTGACCCCATGCCCAAATGAGGTTTACATACATCATTTGGTTACCACCAAGATCATTAGTGAAGAAGTTTGTACCTAGGTATCTATCAAGCGTTAGTAGCGTGATAGTTACTGTTAGAATCGGGAACGAAAGAATGATTAGTACGTTTGCACATAGAGAAGTCCATGTGAATACAGGCATTTGCATAAGCTTCATGCCAGGCGCACGCATTCTGATGATAGTAACAAAGAAGTTAACACCAGTTAGTAGGGTACCGATACCTGAGATCTGGAGTGCCCAGAGCCAATAATCGACCCCGACCCAGGGACTGTATTCAATACCTGAAAGCGGTGGATATGCTAACCAACCAGTCGCTGCGAATTCACCAAGGAATAGTGAAATGTTAACTAGTAACGCACCAACTACGAATAACCAGAAGCTCAGAGAGTTCAGGAATGGGAACGCAACGTCACGCGCACCAATTTGCAGTGGTACAACAATGTTCATCAAGCCAACAACTAAAGGCATGGCTACGAAGAAAATCATAATTACACCGTGAGCAGTAAAAATCTGGTCATAGTGTTCAGGAGGGAGATAACCCGCACCCACGCTATCAGCGGTTGCCAATGCCTGGTGAGTACGCATCATAATTGCATCCGCGAAACCACGGACTAACATCACAATCGCTGCGATGACATACATGATACCAATTTTTTTATGGTCTACAGATGTGAACCATTCTTCCCAAAGGTATCTCCACTTACCCATTTTAGTGATAAGTGCGAATAGGAATAAACCGCCAAGTATTGCACAGATCATTACTGGCAGAATTACAGGGTCATGAACAGGAATAGAATCCCAGGTCAGCTTACCCGTGAGCGGATCCGGATCTGTGATTATGGTAGCTTTACTTGCCATTTTGAACCCCAGTGTATTTCTCTATGGTTTTCTTAAAGTGCAGAGGGTCAACATCCGAGTAGTAAACTACCGGATTGTCTTTTGATTTCTCGCTAAGCGCTTTGTAAGTAGGTTCGTCTAGTACTTGCTCTGATGCTTTAACTTTGTTAACCCAAGCATCGAAGCCTGCTTGATCTACAGAGTGTGTTTTGAACTTCATACCTGAGAAACCAAAACCGCTGTAGTTTGCAGACATGCCTCTGAATGTACCTTCTTCAGATGCCATCAGGTTAAGTCTATTTTCCATACCTGCCATCGCGTAAATCTGGCTACCCAAACGTGGAATAAAGAATGAGTTCATCACTGTGTCTGAAGTGATTAAGAACTCAACCGGTGTATTCACTGGGATTGCGATTTCGTTGACGGTTGCAATTTGCTGCTCTGGATAGATAAATAGCCATTTCCAGTCCATCGCAACAACTTGAATAGTCAATGTGTCTTCGTCTTTACCTAGCGGCTTTCGCGGGTCTAGGTCATGAGACGTGACATATGTGAAATATGCAAGTGCAGCAATGATTAAACAAGGCACAATCCAAACAACAAGTTCGATTTTTGTTGAGTGTTCCCAAGACGGCTTGTACTCAGCGTTTTTATTGCTAGTACGATACTTGTACGGGAAGTAAATAGACATAAATAATACAGGGATTATTACAATAAGTAATAAAGCCACAGAGATTATAATCAGGTCTTTCGCCTGTTCACCAATTGGCCCCGCAGGGTCAAAAAGAGCAAGCTCACAACCTGTTAGAAGAAACGCCATCGTAAAAACCATTACGAGTGACAAGGACTTTTTCAGCATATTCAACCTACTTGATATCGCGGGTAATTACCCCATTACCTGCCTGAATAAATTAACGAGATTAATGCAATTGAGAACTGTTTCCATTTACACCCCTCTCGGAGGGGAATGTTATAGGGAATACAGCCAAAATTCAAGGATGTCTTGAGCTAGATCAATACGTACGAATTGCAAATTTAGATGTTTTTTGAGCAATTTATGTCTAGACTTCGTAATGACACCGTCAAAAATAATTCTGGAGCGTGCGATATGAAGAGATTATTTTATTCCACTGATAGCCTAGACGACGCAGAAATGATTTCGAACGAGGTACATGAACTGGGTATCGATGATCACCATTTTTACGTACTATCGCGGGATGAAAATGGTATTGAAACCCATCATTTACATGGCTCAACTCAAATAGAAAAAACCCAAATCTTGTCAGCCAGAAAGCGTGCGTTCTTACTTGCTGGTATTACTGCGTTGGCCCTGATCACATTTATGTATTTTTTTACCGACTGGACAAATAAATTTTTATTACAAGCACTGGCCGCTAGCATAATAGGTGGTTTTGTCGTCATGCTGATTGTTAGGCTTGCAGGCAAATCGTTCGATGAATATTTCCAAATCTTAGTTAATGAGCACCTCGATGCAGGCGATGTTATTATCATTATCGATGTCAAAAAGTCACAGACACACATAGTAGAAACTCAGTTAGAAGGGCACCCTAAAGCCCAATTTATTGCTGATAGTTCGAATTTGTCGTCACCCATTCCAGATTAACCCGTTAAAAAGTAGGGTGAAAATAGTGGTGATAAACTTTGGAGAATGGAAAAGTTATCACCACTCGTAGCATCAAATTGTTAGGTCAGCTAATGCTATGCTGCAGAGCTTACTTTTGTATCAGACTGATCTTCCTTAGTCTCTTTTATTTTCGGTAATGGGTTCCTAGAGCCGACGGCTTCTTCAATTGAGTTAAAGCCATCCGCCTTAAGTAGCTTAACAAGACCGCGATTGATTTCGCTGATATTTTGTGGTCCGTCAAATATCAAAGTAGAAATCATGTGCAATATACTTGCCCCTGAGGTGATCTTTTCGTATGCATCCTTTGCTGTGAATACACCTCCAACACCTATGATAGTTAATTCTCCACGAGTTCTGCGATAAACGTGTCTAATAACATTTGTGGAGATCCTCTGAAGTGGTAAACCACTCATCGCGCCTTTATGGAATGGTAGTTCATCCTTAACGTATTCCTCATTGTATTTAGGCTTGGCAAGATTTGTGAGCACCACACCATCCATTTTGTGTTCAACACACGCGTCAACAATGATATTGATTTCTTCAAGAGTCATATCTGCAGCGAGTTTCACGTAAATCGGTCTGCCTGCGACTCTCTGCTTATTCACCGCGATGAGCAAAGCATCCAAGTTGTCTTTGTCCACGAATGGTTCGCCATCTTGGGTATTAGGACAGCTGATATTAATTGTGTAGTAATCACCAATGTCTTTGAAGAGCTTCATTGTTTTGGTGTAATCATCGATTGAGTCTTGAAGGTCAAATTCTGGGGTAATATTTGACTTCGCGGCGTTGATACCCACTTTTAATTTTCCAAAGTTAACACCTTTCAAGCGAGATGAAATTTTTTCAGCACCTTGGTTATTTAATCCGTACCACACTAAAATCGATTTTGATTTAACCATTCTGAATAAACGTTTACCTGGGTTTCCTGGGCAAACTTCACCAGTGAATGACCCTAGTTCTGCCAAGCCAAAGCCAATCGATGGATAAATTTTGGTTAATTCGCCGTCTTTGTCAAAGCCTGCGGATAAACCTAATGGGTTTCTATATTTGATACCGTCAACTTCAATATTCAGACTGCGGTGTCCGTAATTGAAGAAAAACGAGGTGATCCAGCGAGTTAGAAAGTTTGAGCCCAATATAACGCCCACACGTTTGAACATGTAGTGTGCGTCCTCCGGGTCCATCAGGAATATCAGCGGACGAACCGCTCTGTATAGTAGCTTTAACACAAAGTTACGAATGCCGATGATAAGGCGCATTTTCAACCTCCAAATTTGTCATCGATTGTTGTTGTTAGGTGCTTTCACAAGCACACCTGGTAACTCATGTTTTTTAGCTTATGATCTTTAAATAATAATAGCAATAAGAATTGTTATCATTTACAGTGTGGTTATGAATTTATGGAGGTGCTAATGAAAAAGCTGATGTTAAAACTCTTGGGTACGCAAGTTGCCAAGCCAATAACACGAAACATAGTGGAGCCTATATGGCAAAGTACAGGTGAAGTCTTCTATCTGTTAAATACCTTGCAGCTGAAGTATGAGTCTCGCTACGGTACGGTGTTTGTTGAATCGTTTAACATAAATGCTTTTATTCACGGTGGCACAGATCCGCTCCAGAAGCTTGTTAGAGAGTTTGGTGAGGAGTTTACTGTATCCGTCTGTGCTGTGGCTTGGGAGCGTTGTGGTAACCAAACGCGAGTCAAGGCAATAGATAACGCGGCTATTTTCAGATTTAACCAAGCATTAGACTCGCCAACGCAAGTACTTTTTCAACACCAGTTTTGTTTAGCCGATGAAGTGAATCGAAGTGATGTAAATATATCTAGAAGTGTCGGAGTATTTAAATACTATAACATTCAAATTAATGAGTTTATTAATCAATTAAAGGAAGCAAATAAACGCATCAATCACGACCGAATCAAGCGCCATGGTATAACTGGGGAAAATTTCAACAAAGATATTTTTGGCAGGTTATCGATGGCGTGAAGGAGAGAGTTAGAGGAGTGGGTAGGGTAGCAACCACTCCTTTAGGGATTATTGGTCGTCGTATGTAGCAACTTCTTGTTCTATTACAACAAGTTCAACCCCCGCCATTGCAAACATGTCTCTCGTTTCTTGGGCTGCGTGATATCGTTTTTTAGCAACCACTTTTGAAATGCCGCAACTGATTATTAGCATTGCACA
Source organism: Pseudoalteromonas sp. Of7M-16 (assembly GCF_022347805.1). Classification (NCBI taxonomy): domain Bacteria; kingdom Pseudomonadati; phylum Pseudomonadota; class Gammaproteobacteria; order Alteromonadales; family Pseudoalteromonadaceae; genus Pseudoalteromonas; species Pseudoalteromonas sp. Of7M-16. The sequence goes on from NZ_JAKRFY010000019.1 coordinate 53,504, forward strand.
AACTCGACATGGTTCCATTGTGCAGTACAATGTTGCACCATCTAAAGGTACCCCATACCTCGCTGCCTGACAGATGGCATTTTGCTCTGCATGGATAGTCCGAACGCAGTGTTGCCTTGTTGTTCCATCACTATCAGTCACTTGCTTCATCAAATGACCAACATCATCACAGTGTGGTAAACCAGAGGGGGAGCCCACATAACCTGTTGATATTATTCTTTTATCTTTAACTATAATACAGCCTGATTTGCCTCGGTCACAGGTGGCTCTTTGGCCAACACTGTCAACTAAATCAATGAAGTATTCATCCCAATCTGGTCTCATTGCTTATGCCTTTAATACTACGTTTATATTGATAGTATACGCAGTATTGGCAATAATTCGAAGCCTAACTTTGATATAAAGTAGAGAATAAATATACTTTAATATAGTTTGGTTTGTGGTAAATCTAGAAATTCTATTTTTTTGAGTGTTTTTATTAATTATAATCCTTTTGAATAAGGTGTTTTATTATGGTTTTCTTAATGTTTAATAGGGGGTTATTTGAATAATATACCTTTACTCTTCGCAGCGTTTTCAAGTTTTTTAGCTGCGCTTTTACATATCGGTTGTATTATATTTGGCGCACCTTGGTATCGTTTTTTAGGAGCCACGGAGGAAATGGCTTTGATGGCTGAAGCGGGCAGGATTGAGCCAGCGGTAATGACGTCAGCGATTGCTGGTGTGCTTTGTTTTTGGGGGGCCTATGCATTGTCGGGAGCGGGTGTTATCCGTCGCTTACCCTTTTTAAAGACAGTTATATTTTTAATAGCCATCGTACTTATCGGTCGCGGTATTGCTTTTCCTTTAATCATGTCTATGTTTCCAAATAACTCACTGACGTTTTGGCTTGTCAGTTCTACTCTCTGTGTGTTGATGGGAGGGAGCTACGCATATGGTGGGTGGATCCTTCGAAAACAACAGGCAAAACACTAGGTTTATATTTGTCAATGCACTAAGAGGTTCATTTCCCCTTAAATTATTTTGCATCTTCCGCCTGTGTCCATAATTACCGCCTATATTGAGATTTGGCACTAAACTTGATATCTCGTTGTGCTGGCTTTACTTGCCAGCTCAATGTTGTTTTAAAACAGGTTATTATGAGGGGTTTGACCCACAACCTGTGTGAATCTTACCAATACGGTGCAACACGCACTAAAAGGGGGCAATAATGAACTATTATGAAGTTAATTTCGATGGACTCGTGGGGCCAACACACAACTATGCAGGTCTGTCGTATGGAAATGTTGCTTCAAAAGCGAATGCCAAAAAGTTTTCAAATCCCAAACAAGCGGCCTTGCAAGGTTTGGGAAAGATGTTTGCACTATCACAACTTGGACTGCATCAAGGGGTGCTAGCACCAAATGCACGGCCAGATCTAAAGACATTGCGCTCACTAGGTTTTGCAGGAAGTGATAAACAAGTCATTGCAAAAGCCGCTCAAATAGAACCTCAATTGCTGAAGGCCTGTTATTCAGCGTCTTCTATGTGGACTGCTAATGCGGCGACGATATCCCCAAGCTGCGATACACAAGATAATAAAGTGCATTTTACACCAGCAAACCTAAGCAATAAATTGCATCGAGCCATCGAAGCTGATACCACAGCGCGAATTCTAAAGTCAGTGTTCCACGATGAGGCTTTTTTTGTTCACCACAGTCCATTGCCTCAACACCCTCTTTTTGGAGACGAAGGTGCGGCAAACCATACTAGACTAGCAGACTCTTATAATCACGCTGGCTTAGCACTATTTGTTTACGGTCAGGATAATCTCAGCGAAATCCGGCCCACCAAGTTTCCTGCTAGGCAAACTCGTCAAGCTAGTGAAGCTGTTGCGCGCAGTCATATGTTAAATCCCGATAACTGCCTTTTTATTCAGCAAAACCCAAACGTGATAGATCAAGGGGTATTTCACAACGATGTGATAGCAATAGGCAATGAAAATGTTTTCTTGTTTCACGAACAGGCTTTTTATAATCAACAAGCTTCGGTTAAAAAGATCCGAGATGCTTACAAGGGGAGCCGTCCACTGCACTTAATTGAAGTGTCGGAGTCAGATGTTAGTGTGGAAGAGGCTGTGCAAAGTTACATATTTAATAGCCAGTTAGTTAGCTTACCAAATGGTGGTATGGCAATAATTGCACCAAGCGAATGTCAAAAGGTAGATAGTGTAGAGTCCTACTTGAGCGCATTAAAGCAAGCGAGTACCCCAATCAATGAAGTTATTTATTTGGATGTCAAACAAAGCATGCAAAATGGCGGAGGCCCTGCTTGTCTGCGGTTAAGGGTCGTTTTGTCTGAACAGGAAATTAAAGCAAGCAATCAGTCTTGTTTGCTAAATGAAACCTTGTATCGCACACTTTGTTTATGGGTGGAGAAACATTACAGAGACAAATTGTCTGAGCATGATTTGGCAGATCCTCAATTACTTACCCAAAGCTACACCGCGTTAGACGAACTCAGCCAAATTTTGAATTTGGGCTCTGTTTATGACTTTCAAAGAGTTTAGTTCTCTACGGAATAAAGTAGCGCACATATTGTGCGCTCATCGATTTTGTTTATAAAAATCGGATGAAACTCGATAATTATAAAGACTGAATAATGATACTGATGTTATTATGGGCAAGTTATAGCTTTCGAAAAGAACTCTAAAAGTTTGCAGCTGTACTGGGCTATACGCTAAGTACGACCATTCTAATAAAAAAGTAGTTATTCATTATGTACGATTCACTTCTATTGACATTGCAAAGTTTAAGCTTTGTTGGCTTGTTGCTGGTTATGATGTTTTTGGCCAAATGGTTATATAACTTCACAACACCATACGATACCTTTCATGAAATATTAATTAAGAAAAATAGTGCACTTGCGACATCGGTAGCTGGCTATATTGTCGCCGTTGCCATTATATTTTGCGCTGTGTTAATAGGCCCAAGTGCCGGATTGATCAATGATTTATTGGCTGTATCTGGTTACTGCTTTGTCGGCATGGTAATGCTGCTTATCTCAAGAATCATTAATGATAAGCTAATATTGCACGCATTTTGTAATAAAAAGCAGTTAATAGAAAAGCAAAATGTTTCGACAGGTGCAGTACAAGCTGCAAGTTATATCGCCAGTGCGCTTTTAATCGGTGCTTCCTTACATGGAGAAGGCGGATGGATGTCTGCAATTGTATTTTATGTGTTAGGTCAAATAACCTTGGTAGTGTTCGCGCGCATCTACGATTTGCTGACTGATTATAACTTAATGACGCAATTGGAGTCCGGCAACAACGCTGTAGCAGCAACATTTTCGGCAACATTAATTGCTCTAGGTATGGTGTTATTGCACGCTCTAGTTGGTGAATTCGAAAGCTGGCACGCTAGTATTACTTTGTTTGTTCAAGACGCGGTTATCGGTTTTGTTGTACTGCCGTTGGCTCGTTTGTTCATTGACAAAGTGTTATTCTCGTCTGTGTGTATCGATAAGGCTGTTGGTGAAGAGCATAATATGTCTGTGGCCTTGGTCGAAGGCGCTGTCGCTTTATCAGTTGCAAGCGTGATTGTGGTAGTGCTCTAAAATGATGGCAAGTCGCGTTTTAGTTACAACAATATTGGCGATAGTTGTTGCAGCCTATTTCAACTCTTACTTCGATGAAAGTGTACGGCAGGTAAGGACTGTTCTTGGCAAGTCTTATCAGTCAAAGCCTTATGAATTCCGCGTTTCTGAAGACGGTGCACTGGTGCGCTTTGAAGTCTATGGCAATATGCCAGACAACACCTGGAAAAGTGTAGAGTTTGAAGTTTTTGATCCCAATGAACAGTATTTATTTACACTGAGCAGAGAGCTTTGGACTGAAACAGGCAGAGACTCGGAAGGCTTTTGGAGGGAGTCGCAGGGTGATCTGGATTTTACGATTCGTTTAGCAGAAGCGGGCATTTATAACGTCGTCTTACATGTAAGCAATGGACCTCATAGTTATGGACCTTCGAGGAAAAAAGATTTCAGGTTTAAGGTCACTGAACTAAGAGGTGATGCGGCGGCGTTTTTGGTTTTACTCTTTATACTTGTCCCTATTGCTTTGTTGTGTGGCGTTATTGTTTTTAAGCATATTGAGATGCATAACAAGTACGGTTCAAGAAATGACAGTTACGATTTAGACTTTAAGCCTGTTGGGTGGTTATTAGCGTTATATTCAGTGCTGCTTATCTTTGCATATTTTCTTGCCCAAAATGATTCAGAAGCCGATATCGATTATCACCGAAAAGCAGCTTATAAAAAGCACTTGGCTGTTGACAGACATATGCGTGAACATAGTTTATCAAGTGCAGGATATCGCACTCGCAGTGGGGTTGGAGGCAAGTAATGTTGCGCGAAAGCCATATACTGCTTTTTAGTATTTTCATTGCGGGGCTGTGCTCAATTGTTTATGAGTTACTCATTGCTACGACGGGCTCGTATTTTTTGGGTGACAGCATAACGCAGTTTTCTTTGACCATCGGTGTTTATATGGCATTTATGGGAGTGGGATCGTACCTGTCACGGTTTGTAAAGGATGGCAAGCTACTCGCACAGTTCATTGGGTTTGAATTATTACTCGCTCTGTGTGGGGGCTTAAGTGTGCCGCTGTTGTATTTGGCCTATGCGTTAGATATTTCGGTTCAGGCAACGTCCGTTACGCTGACAGCTGTGATTGGTACGCTAATCGGACTTGAGATCCCGTTACTGAGTCGTTTGATGGAAAAGCACTATAGTCTTAAAGCGAATCTATCTAACGTTTTGTCTATTGATTACTTCGGTGCCTTATTAGCGACCTTATTGTTCCCATTTATATTTCTTCCTTGGTTGGGCATATTTAAGACCTCGCTCACGTTCGGTCTTATCAACTTGTCTATCGCATTGTCATTGTTGTGGTATTTCTCTTCACAAATAATGGACAAGCCAAAATATCAATTACGCATGGCGCTGATATTAGTATCGGTCATTTTGATCGGCACTATGGTATCTAGTGCAAGTTTAAATAAAGCGTGGAATGGGCATGTGTTTGACGACCCTGTCGTACATAGTGAGCAAACCCAGTACCAACAAGTCGTTATGACCAGACATAAGAATGATGTTCGGCTCTATCTCAACGGAGGTCTGCAATTTTCCTCTGTCGACGAGTATCGATACCATGAGGTTTTGGTTCACCCAGCGATGCAGCGTAGGGATGATATTAAACATGTCCTTGTGCTAGGTGGGGGAGATGGACTGGCTGTTAGAGAAGTACTCAAGTACGCCGATGTTGAACATATAACTTTGGTGGACCTAGATCCAGCGGTTGCACGGCTTGCTCGTGAAAACCACTATTTAAAAGATTTAAATGCCAATGCCCTAAACTCAGAAAAAGTGTCAGTATGGCACGGTGATGCAATGGTATTTTTACAACAACTTACGCGTAAATTTGATTTGATAATCGTTGATCTACCAGATCCGAAAACGGTGAGTTTGGCACGCTTATATTCCTTACAGTTTTATCGCCTTATCGGTAGGGCATTAAACCCAAATGGGATATTCGTGACACAAGCGACGAGCCCGTTTTTTGCAAAAGAAGCTTTTTGGTCTATCAGAAATACCGTTGCAGCCAGTGGCATGAAGGAAGTAAAAACTTTTTTTGCGAACGTTCCTTCATTTGGCGAGTGGGGATTTGTGATGGGATGCCTATCAAGTTGCCAGAAGCCATTAAAATACGAGCATATTTCGACGCGTTTTTATCATCATGAGTTGGATAGCGCTATGCAAGTTTTAGCACATGACCAAAAAGTAGATAACGAGGTAGTGAGTACCCTCGATAGGCCTAACGTGCTGTATTTGTATCTTGATGGATGGCGATATTGGAACTAATACGTTCAAAGCCAGCAGCTGATCACCTCCCTAATCTAAGTCAGTTTTCACCCTTCCTCACAGGCCACAACTATATTTGGCTAAGAGCGGCTAAAAATATGTAAATTTTTCGACTAAGTAAGGCTGTTTTCTTGCTTTTAATAAAATGTACCTGAAATCAAAAGTGAATTTTTAACGTCCTTGATTATACTTTGCTTATCCTATCTAGGCATGTTTTAAGTGTTCTAGTCAGTGGCGAGTCGTAGGTCATGTAAAGTGGTCTTGCTTGAAGTAGATAGTGATGAACATACGATAACCAATAATGGGTGATTAGCTATGTCACTAGTACTTCGATGCGTACGGTATGCTCTTATTATAATGGCCAGTGGAGTAAGTTTATTGTGTTTGGCGCAAAGCGAGATGTCGCAGCCAAACGATGAGCTAAAAAAAACGCTCACTGAGATCAAATCTAAACTGACAGCAAAAGATTATCAATCCGCCTTTCGACAGGCCGAAGCGGCTTTAAATGAATGGGCCGGTGATCCAAATTTTGATTTTTTATATGCGCAGGCTGCTTTGGAGCAGGGCAAATACGATGAAGCTATCTTTGCCCTTGAGCGTACGCTTGCGAGTTGGCCTGATCATATTCCCAGTCATTACTTATTGGGTCTGACCTATGCAAAGCAAAATAATTTGGCGCAGGCTAGCAGTGTATTTAAGGGGTTACAGAGATCCCAACTAAGCCCTTCGATGCGCTCGCGTGTTGATCAGGCACTCGAATCAATTGAAAGAAAATCTCAAAAACTCGAACAATCTTTCACTCACGCAATTGCTTTGGCGTTGGGTCATGACTCTAACGTCAACAGTGGTGCGCTAGATGATCGCATTGTGATTGGGGGCGTGCCGTTTTTACTTGATCAAACGAGCCAAAAAACGGCTGACAGCTTTATGCGCTTTAAGTATAACTTTCGCGGGGTATGGCAGCAGACCCAATATCAAAGTTGGAAGCTAGATGTCGATTACTCGGATCAACGTCATCAAGACACCGATGAGTTTGATAGGTATCAAGGCACAATTAGGTTTGGATACGAACATAAACAAGATGCACTGACGCTATCAACTGGGGGGCAATTTGGTGTTTTAACGCTTGATGACAGCACTTATCAGCAAGATATTGGGTTATATGGCTCCGCTCAATACTTCCTCAGTAGTAATTATTTTACAGCCTTCAGTGCTTTTGTATTTTCTCAGAACAATGTTCAAGAGCGGAATTTAGATAGCCGAGTTTATACTGTACAAGGCTCTTTTGGCTATTCCTCCGCTGGTTGGTTGCTCAGAGCGGATGCCGGTTACACTTGGCAGCCAGCGCGATACGACGAAGGCGAACACTATGGACGTGACTATGATTTTGTCTCGGGTTCTATAAGCCATAAAACAAGCGAAAATAGTTTACTTGGTTTTAAGGTGCAATATCGAGACATAGAACACCGCGCTGCGCATCCATTCTTTTTGACAACCAGAAATGAGGAACTGGTCATTCTTAACTTGAATTGGCGATATAGGTGGAGCCAAGCGTTAAGTATTGATTTATCAGCTTCATATTACGACAAACACAGTTCAATTACCTTGTATAGCTACGACAGAACCGAATGGTTCACGGGAGTCCGTTATGAATTCTAACTTTGAGTTAATTGCTAAAAGTAAACTGGCTGCTAGGGTTGCTCTGATAGCTTTTGTGTTACCCATATCTGTCTCAGCTGAACAAGCGGGAAAGACCATAATGTCCCGAGGTGATGTTATTGCTTCAGATAGCAGTACTGAGTCACAGAGGCCATTGAAGCGTCGAAGCCCTGTGTATGATGTCGATGTCGTAAATACAGGTGCCTCAAGCCAAGCACAGTTAAGAATGCAAGATGGTGCTTTAATCGCTTTAAAAGCACAAACCCAGTTGAAGATTGATGAGTATAAATTGGGAAGCGGTGACGGAGGTTCGGTTGTGATGGAGCTTATCTCGGGTGGGCTGCGGACGATCACCGGAGAAATAAAGGGAGACAAAAGCAATTATAAACTGAAAACACCAGTTGGCAGTATCGGGATCCGCGGTACTCATTATGAAGTAGAGTGGAAAAATAATGAGCTATTTTTGGCTGTTTGGGATGGCACGATAGAGTTAGATATGAGCAATGCCGCTGGCGGTGAAGGGCCAGTTTTACTTGGAAAGGGAGGTGATTTTTCATTTGCCAAAGTAAGTGAGAGCGGCACTGTCACATCATTGCTTAAACCCCCATCAGAGCTGTCGTCATTATCTTCAACGCCAAGTCAATCAGCACAATCAACTGAAGCAGAGGAACAGGGAAGCACCATTGCCAATGTTGAAATCAGCACCACAGAACAATCAACACCACTTGCTACAAGTGGCTTCTCACAAATTGTACAGGATGTGTCCCAAAACGAATTTATTAACGAACAAGAGTTGGATAGCATAGGCACAGAGCCTTTAGAGGAGTTGATTGAGCAGCGTTCAGGCACTGCGGCTTATTCCGTAATAGATAGGATTGATGCGACGTCTAGTCTTGGAGCGGTAAGTGCGATTGATATGCAAATGACCGTCAACTTTGACCGAGGAACCGTAGAGCAAGGGGCTCTGTCTTTTCAAGACTCGGGAGGACAGTGGTTCGCTGCGTTTAACGGGCTCATTAACTCGCAAGGGATGACTTTAGGCGTGAACTTTGCCTCGCATGGTAATAATTTAGCAAACGGTACGATTCAAAGTCAGTTTACAGAAGGCCTTGATAAACTAACCGGCTCGTTTAACTTGCAAGAAATAGAAGACCCTAGCGTGTTTGCACAGGGTGCTTTTATTTTGAGTCAGCCTTAGGAGAGTTGCTATGAACCTAAGAGCACTTATTCGAATATTAACGGCAGTATTGCTGACTATATTGGTTAGCAGCTGTGGTGGTGGAAATGACAGCAAGCCACTTCAACAGAGTGGTAATAACAATACCGCTCAGCCAGATAACCAAGCCAACTCTGGGGTGCCAGCTAATTATTCAAACGCCCCTGTGGTCATCGATTTTTCCTATCAACCACGATTTAGGCACGCCCGATTGCAAGAAACCCAAATTGTTGATGAATTGATGATCAATGGTACAGGAGACTTAACTCATCCCGAAGGCACTATAACAGAGCGGGGAAACATCACAGTTGCAGTAGGTAATATCGAAGATCCAGATGGTATTGGTCGTGTTTTGTTAGGCTTTGGTGAAAATGCTGAGCAAGCGATAGTGCTCTGTGATGAAAATTGCGCATCTCCTTTTTCCTTCACCCAAACAGGGGTTAATCCGTTTAACTTCGGCCAACAAAGAGGGAGTATTAATCTTCAAGTGTGGGTCGAAGACTTGAATGGGAATCTGAGCGTAGTTGCGATTAAACAAGTTAATTGGCAGCCAAGATCTATCGTGGTTGAGCCGATACAAAGGGGAGAGGACGGGACGGCTCAGGTAAGTTGGCAAGCTTTAGATAATGCACTGAGGTACAACGCCTATTTGTCAGAGACACCGATAGAAAATTTAAATGAAATCAGAATACTACCGGAAGGAAGTCGCTTTATAGCACTGTCAAATACCAGTCAGACCTTTACAGGTTTAGATCCTAAAAAACACTACTTTGCGCTTATCACAGGCATTGATGGCAGTGGTGAAAGTGCCTTTAGTGAATCAATTTTATTACCTGCTACAGAGTTAACTCCACCAATTGCCAACGATGATACCTTTTCAGGTCTACAATTTGAGTCTATTTTAGGTAATGTTTTAAGCAATGATAGAGACCTAGGTTTTGGTCCTTTGCAAGTTTCAACTAGTCTTGTCACTCCCCCTCAAAACGGTACTGTCAGCATGTCCGACAATGGGACGTTTACTTATGTCCCAACAAATAGTTTTTTTGGTACCGATAGCTTTGAATATCAAGTACAAAATGCTCAAGGAGCAACGGCACAGGCCACAGTAACTCTTGATATCGAGGCTGTTCAAATATCCATCCTGACGCTTAACAATACGTATAAAGTCGAGAAAAATACCGAGTTATCAGTCGCCAATAGAGGGGTGTTGGTTAACGATATACATTTGGGTGAACAAGAGCTACTTGTGGATACTCAGCCCGAACGTGGAGTGAATAATGGCACGCTGGTGCTGAATTCAGATGGGACCTTTGTATATACGCCAAATGCTGAATTCGTTGGAGAAGACTCATTTACGTACAACGTGCGAAGTAACGATGGTGAGGTTCAGACTGCGGAAGTAACCATTATTGTTGAAGAGGAAGTTACTAATCAGCCTCCTGTGGCTGTCAATGATCTATTTGAAACCAGCGAAGACTTTATTCTGTCAGTTGCGGCGCCTGGGGTGTTAGAGAATGACTCTGATGAGGTACTAAGCGGTATTTCACTCGGTATTGAAAGTGCGACGAGTAACGGCACTCTGGAATTAACAGAAGAAGGTGGGTTTAGGTATATTCCAAATGCAAACTTTGCCGGGCAAGATGTCTTTATTTACAGTATTACTGATGAAGCGGGATTAAGTGCCAGCGCTCATGGCGTGATTACAGTTGTTGCAGTGAATGACCCTCCAATTGCAAATGATGACTCTGTAGAAGTAGCCCAAGGGCAAGCCGTATCAATAAGTGCCACTAGCAATGATGAAGATATCGATGGGCAATTAGATTTATCTACCCTCGAAATAATCATGCCACCTATGCATGGCTCCGTATCGATTAATTCAGGTACTGGGCAGTTTGTGTATCAAAGCAATGCGGACTTTAGAGGGGAAGATTATTTCATTTATGTTGTGAGTGACAACGAAGGCGCAAGATCAAACGAGGCATTAGTGAGGATTTTTGTCACAGGTGACAATGCCGCACCTGTTGCAGTGAATGACTCGGCAAGCACATCGCAGGGTTTTCAAGTAGATATTAACGTCTTGGCTAATGACTCTGACCCTGATGGTTCGCTGGTATTTGACACTATAGAAATCACCACAGCGCCATCCCATGGTCAAGTGAGAAAAAATAGCAGCGATAACGTATTGATTTACATACCAGAATCCGGCTTTTCTGGAACAGATTCATTCCAGTATCGGGTGCAAGACAACGAAGGTGCTCTATCAAACATTGCTTCGGTTACTGTTACTGTGCAAGCGATAAATCAAAGTCCAATTGCAAATAATGATAGTGCGCAAGTCGAGATTGGTCGTTCGGTCGTCATTGAAGTATTAAACAATGATTCAGACCCAGATGGATCTATTGACTACAGTTCCCTGGAATTGGTCTCTAGCCCTAGTAAAGGCAACGTGACGATAGTGTCAACGGGGAGTATTTTGTATGTTCATACCGGAACAGCGGTGGGTACGGATAGTTTTTCATACCAAGTGAGTGATAATGATGGCTTGCAATCTAATATCGCGATTGTGTCTATCACTATTGTGGAACCTGATACCACACCTGTTGCCGTTGCCGATGTTGCCACCCTAGATAAAAACACGTCTGTGATGATCGATGTTTTGAGTAATGATGAAGCGAAAGGACAAACTTTAAATCTATCCACAATTGAGATTGTGAGTGCCGTTCAGCACGGTTCTACTTTTATTGATACATCTACTGGCTATATCAGTTATATTCCAATCACAAACTTTGTTGGCACTGACAGTTTTACCTATCAAGTTCAAAATACACTAGGTGAAACATCGAATACAGCAACTGTTACAATAACTGTAGCACCGAGAAACTACCCACCTACGGTTGTGCCTAATTCGGGGAGTATTGACACAAATGCTGTCAATGGTGATCTTGTGCTACAAGTTGCAGCGTCAGATCCTGATGGTGATGATATTAGTTATACCTTGACGGGTACCAACTCAAGTCTATTCTCAATTGCTCAAAATGGTAATGTTACCGTTGCAAATGCGAGCCAGATAAGTAGCAACGGTGAAGCAGTCTATACATTGACAGTGGAAGTGTGTGACAACATTTCACCTCCTTTATGTACCAGTGCGTCTATTACTATCAACGTGAGTGTAGCGGTACAAACCTATGTTGCTAATAAACTCACTTCGTTTGGTACAGATGGCCAGCAGGTTGTGCGTTTAAGAGCCAGCATGGAGTACCATGAATACGGGCAAACACTGGTTTTATCTGATGGTAAGTTGTTGACTGTTGGCGGGGTAGGACAGTTTGAAGCAAGCATTAGCAGAAATATTCATCGCGCGGCAGTTAGTAGGCTAAATTCTGATGGATTCTTTGATAGGACGTTTGCAACAAATGGTGTATTCACAAGTCATTTCGGCATCGAAGTCGCCGGGCAGCCACAAAATATAGTGGCCAGCGCAGTTGCGATTGACAGTGAAAATAGAATCTATGTCGCAGGTTATGCCGATTTTGGTGCTACTCAAGAACTCCTTATATTTAGACTCACGGCAGATGGCACTCATGATACCAGCTATGGCGCAGGCTCTGGTTATACACAATTGCCTTTAACATCCGGCGCGCGCGTTGAGCCAGTGGCAATTTTTGTTGATGATGCGCAGGTCGTTACTGTCGTTTCAAATGTGACAGTGAGCACTCAGACGACCATCATGGTTCGTCGTATTGGCAGCAACGGAGAGGTGAATGGATCATTGGATATAGCACCTAACTCATCTCAGTTTGCGAATGGGGCTGTTGGTTTAAGTGGCACCATTTTAGTGTATGGAGAAACAACATCTGAAGCGGGCAACAAAGATGTGTTAATGACACGCTTTAATGATTCTACGTTGAGTTTAGACACAGCGTTTGGCGCCTCGGGCACGTTGCAGCTAGACATAGCGTCTATGTCATTTGACGACCGCGTAAATGATGTTCTTCAACTTTCAGACAATAAACTCTTAGTTACTGGTGATACCTACTTACCTGGCGGGACAATAAAATCGACATTTGTTATGCGACTAGCTAATGAGGGGACGCTCGACAGCACTTTCGATACCGACGGTTTTAAAGTATACGATTTAAATGAGTTGCCTTCTTCGTCGATTAGTGGACTTGACTTAAGTAGTTGGCACGCTTCCGGAAAAGGGCTGTTTGCGGATGAAACTCACTATTACATTGGTATTGGTAGAGGCCAGTCAACATCGTCCTATAGCGTCGCTCAAATATTTAGAACCTCTCATGTAGGTGTTGCTGATTCGGATTGGGTGCCTGATTTAGGCGGTCCTACAGTGTTCAATTCCTTAGGGTTAAATCCTGGAGAGATGTTACGTACTGCACAAGGGCTTCTGATCCCCGGGGATAAGTACAATCTGATCGGAAATAACTTCTTCAGATCATACTGGTTTGGTGAGTTTACTTTAGCGGGGGCGCCCAATGCGACATTTGGAAGTAACGGCGCGGCAAACGTCACTGTTGGAGATGCAGATGAACGCTTTGAGTTTGGCCTCTTATCTGTATTGCAAAGCGATAAGTTTTTCTTAGTTGGTGATGCAAAGACATCTCAAAATAATGATGTGCCCTATATTTACAAGCTGGATTCGACAGGTAAAGGTTCAGCAGATTTTGGTAATTTGGGAATATCACAAGTTTCTACGGGCATCAATGCGATTGCCACAGCATCTGCTCAAACAATTGCTGGAAATGTCCTTATGGCCTTTAGTGGGGTAACCTCCAATGCCGATGCATACATCGCTAGCTTTGCTGCTGGTAGCATTCAAGATATGAGCTTTGCAGGTGGTGTAAATCAAGGAATCGTGCAAATATCTGCAAGTACATACTCTGGGGAGTCTATTACAATCAAAAGGTTGTATGGGCTTGCTACAGGCGATTTCCTCGCATTTGCAAAAATCTATGATGGCTGTATAAATCAAAGCTATGGCTTTGTTTTCTCAAGCTTAGGTGTGTTAACTGGTAGTTTTCAATACCCAGTACCAGGTACACCAGCCTGTAATACATCAGCAAGAAGCATTGATTTTGTTCATCCAGTATCGACATTTTTGGTAGGAATAGGCACGGATGAGCAAGTATTCCCAGAGCCGAGAGTGATCCTTGCTAAAGCAACAGTAACCGGAGCACTAGATCCAACCTTTGGCAACATGGGTGTTGCCGAATTGGATATCGGTTTGACGTCAGGTGAAACAATAGCGTTGCAAGGCTCCTTGGTTGACTCAGAAGGGCGGTTTGTCATCTTCGGTACTGCAGGAAGTAAAAACTTTGTGCTGAGAGTTAATGCAAATGGCTCTATTGATAGTAATTTTGGTTCGGCTGGTGTAATGACGTTTGAACAGCTGGGCTCAACGGCTGTGAGTGTTAAGCAAGGTTGGGTTCAAAGCACAGGGGAGCTTGTGTTATTCCTTCAAGAAACTGGGGGGCTGAACGTATATATTGCGAGGGTTAAACTGGCAGATGACGCGGGGACATTTGATACGACGTTTAACTCAGTGGGTTATCAAAACTTTGCTACCGCCATGACAGGGCAGCTTTCTTCTGCTATTAGTTTGAATAACGGCGATAACTTTGTACTTGTTTTACAACAGGATGAACCGAAAGTCATAGTGTTGCAAGCTGGTAAAATCGAAATTGCTGATTAGCAGCTAGCGAGGTTTACATAGAATGAAGTTAAAATTCTACGGTGTGCGGGGCTCGATCCCCACACCGGGGCCGGATACTGTTAAATATGGTGGAAATACGGTTTGTGTGTCAGTGCAAAGTCTAGCTGACACACATATTATATTGGACTCAGGTACTGGGATCCGGCTCCTAGGCGATGAGTTAATTAAAGATCCGAGAGAAATTTACATCTTGCTTAGTCACAATCACTGGGACCATATTCAGGGTTTCCCATTTTTTGTGCCAGCTTATATGCCCAATCGCGATATCACCATTGTGCCTGGAGTAACTGAAGCTAATGCGCCTGATGCAATTTTACTGCAAATGGGAGGGAGCTATTTTCCTGTTCAAGCTGATGACCTACCCGCAAAAGTGCAAGTGAATAAGCAAGTCAATGATACTTGGTGGTACAAAGATATATTAATTGAACGAAAAGCGATGAACCACCCCGGAGGTGGCAGTGCCTATCGCCTTACCGTCGACGGAATAAAAATAGTTTATGCCATTGATAATGAACTGTATCCGCCCAATGATCCGGTGACCAGTTTTGAACAATGGATTGAGTTTGTAAAAGATGTCGATTATTTAATTCACGACGGGCAGTTCATTCCCAGTGATTACCCTCTAAAAATGGGGTGGGGACATTCTCAAATCAAAGATGCGTTATCACTTGCAGTTCAAGGGCAAGTAAAAAACTTAGTGATAATCAGCCATGACCCAGCCAGAACTGATAGGGACCTTGATCAAATTGCCTTAGATATAAAGCAGCAAGGTTATGAGTTTAAAACAATTATTGCCAGAGAAGGGCTTGTAATTAAATGAGCCTAGCTAAACGCTTTAAGCTTTATCGGCTTCAGTGGGCTACCGGTTGCGTTATTACCTTTTCTTTTATTCTACTGCACTTATTTGCTTTGTCACCGGCTGCGCCTTATGGCCAAGTGATGAAGCGGTTCGAAGGGTTGGCCTACGACGTCAGGCTAAAAGAAACACTGCCATGGCAGCAGAGGTCGTTTTTACCCATTATTATCGTGGATATCGATGAAAAAAGTTTGATAGAGGTTGGGCGCTTTCCTTGGAGTAGACACGTTATGGGAAAGTTGCAGGATCAGTTAGTAGCCGCTGGCGTATCTGTTGTTGCTTATGATGTGCTGTTTTCAGAACCTGAACTAAACCCCGCGATTCAGGTCGCGAAGCATTTGGGCAGCGATGAGTTAGACACAGTCGATATTTTGCGTTCAGTCGCACCAGATATTGATGCAGATATCGCATTTTCTAAAACTCTAGACGCAACAGATACAGTATTAGGCATGTTATTTGAGCATCAGCAAGATATCTTGGTCGGCAAGTTACCTGAACCTATATTTGCAGGTGACATAGCGCCAACGGAATTACCTATCCCTGATTTTGCGGGTCACGTCGCGAATGTCAAAGTGTTACAACAAAATAGCCCGGGTACAGGGTTTATCAACAGTGCACCAGACGGTGACGGTTTTGTACGATATTCGATGCTGATGATTAAGCATAAAGAGCATGCTTACCCAGCCCTAGCGTTAGAAGCTGCGCGACTATATACCTTAGCTGACAGTGTTGAAATCATCGCCAAACCTTTTGGTGATGGTCACAGTGTGCAGGGGATTAAGCTAGGTACAACGCTTATTCCTACCGATGACTATGGGCGTGTTGCAATCCCATTTAGAGGTCCTGCTTTTAGTTTTCCCTATATATCCGCAATAGATGTGATTAATGGAAAGATAGACAAAGAGTTGTTTGATCAAGCAATCGTTTTTGTGGGTACATCAGCGGTAGGGCATGCAGATTTAAGGACAACTCCTGTCGGGGTGCAATACCCTGGTGTAGAAGTACATGCAAATGTATTGGAAGGGCTTGTTTTTCCGGAGTTATTGCCTTCAAGACCGGATTGGATAGATGGTGCGGTGGTGGTGTTATTGGTTTTTTTAGGTGTCGTCATGTCTTTAGTGCTCCCGCTATTGGGGGTATTGGGAATGACAATTTTGGCGACTGTTATCACCGCTTGCTTCATTTTTTTTAGTTTTTACGCATGGGTCGTGTGGCGTTTAGACTTTCCGCAAATTGCGGTGCTTGGGCTAACAGTATCACAAACGACTGTCCTTGGTAGTTTAGGGTTTGTGCGAGAGCATAAAGAGCGCGTACAAATTAAATCTATTTTCGATCAGTATGTACCGCCTGCACATATCGCTTCGATGCTAGAACAGCCCGATCAAGCATCAATGGAAGGCGAAAAGCGTGTAATGACGGTGTTGTTTGCCGACATTAGGGAGTTTACCAGCATCTCCGAGTCACTTGATGCGGGACGATTAAAAGCGTATTTGAATCAATACTTTTCACCTATCACAAAAATTATTTTCGAGTACCAAGGAACCATTGATAAGTATGTCGGTGATATGGTGATGGCTTTTTGGAATGCTCCGCTATTGGTCGATGACCACCCCGAACTTGCTGTGAAATGTGCCATGCACATGCAGCGACAGGTAGACGATCTACAAGCACAAATGCTTGAGCAAGGCTTTCCTCCATTCGCTATTGGGATCGGATTAAATACTGGCGATATGAATGTTGGCGATATGGGTTCTGAATATCGAAGGGCGTACACGGTTTTGGGAGATGCGGTCAATTTGGGTTCACGCTTGGAAGGGCTGACCAAATTTTATGGTGTGGGTGTTTTGATCAGTGAAATGACTCACGAACTGTGCCCCAATATCATTTTTAGGCCGATTGATAAGGTAAAAGTAAAAGGAAAAAACTTGGCGGTGACAATTTTTGAGCCGATAGCACTAAAATCAGAAATCACTGACGAGCAATTGGAAGAGCTTAAAGCACATGAATTAGCATGGCAGTTGTATTTATCGCAATCTTGGCAGGAAGCTTTGTCAGCTTTTACTAAACTAATAGAGTTACAGCCGCAAAGAAAAATTTATCAACTTCTTTGCGAAAGAGTGCGAGATATGCAATTAAACCCTCCCGGTGAAAATTGGGATGGCAGCTATACGCATAAGTCGAAATAGTAAAGGTGTAATGGGCCATGGATTTGTCAATTCGTAGCACAGTAGCTGAAGAAGAGATCATAGAAAGCCAAGTGGCACTTAAGCACTTGCTTAAGTTGGCAATTGAGCTGTCATCAGAACATGATACAGATCGGCTTCTTGAGCATATTTTAGAGTCTGCTATTGCTTTGAGTAATGCAGAAGGCGGGACGATATACTCGGTGTCTGAGGATGCTCAGCTCAAGTTTGCAACGCTAATTAATGAGCCGCTAGGCCTTCATATGGGCGGCACATCCGGTAAAGATATCCCATTTCCAGCCATACCTATTTATTTAGAAGACGGCTCCCCCAATGAAAGTGCACTTGTTGCCCTTGCGGCAGCCAAAAAAGACGTGATTCGGATTGATGATGTATATGACTGCACCGACTATGATTTATCAGCTGCAAGAGCCATGGATAAAAAAACCGGCTATCACACTCAGTCAGTCCTAACTGTGCCAATGGCAAATCACGAAAGAGATCTCAATGGTGTTCTACAACTCATTAACCCTCGAAGCAAAGATAAAGTCGTTAGATTTTCCGCCGATTTGGTTGAGTTGATATGTTCGATCAGTTCACTGGCAGCTGTTGCACTGACTAACAGACAGCTTATTGATGATATGGAAACTTTATTCCAAGCTTTTACACGGCTAATTGCAAAAGCCATTGATGAAAAGTCACCTTATACAGGGGGGCACTGTCGAAGGGTGCCTGAGTTAACCATGATGATTGCTGATGCGGTGCATAATGCGTCTTCGGGCCCAATGGCTGAATTTAAAATGACTGCGGCAGATAGACATGAGCTCTCTTTGGCGGGTTGGTTACATGATTGCGGTAAAATCGCCATTCCAGAATATGTTATGGATAAAGCCACCAAATTGCATTCAGTTTACGATCGAATAGAGCTGGTTGTCGCGAAAATAGAAATTGCCAAAAGGGATATCGAATTAAAGTTTAGTAGGCAAATTGTTGAAGCAGAGGTATTGGATCAACAACAAAAAGCTGAAAGTCTCAAAGCAGAGATGCAATTGGCATTGGATAAACTCGATGAAGAGAGTGCGTTCTTGTCTCGAGCCAATATTGGTGGGGAGTTTATGAGGGAGTCGGACCAGCAACGGGTTCAAGATTTAGCGAGTGACTATGATGTTTCTATCGGTGGTGTCGGGCAACCTTTATTATCGGAAGAAGAGATTTACAACCTGAGTATTGCAAGAGGCACCCTGACTAAAGAAGAGCGACTTGTGATCAATAAGCATATGGATATTACATTAGAGATGTTAGAGGCATTACCATTTCCGAAACACTTACGCAGGGTGCCCGAGTTTGCAGGTGGTCACCATGAAAAAATGGATGGCACCGGGTACCCCAAAGGATTGACTAGAGATCAAATGTCGGTGCCCGCACGGATCATGGCAATCGCGGATATATTTGAAGCCTTAACTGCTGCGGACCGCCCCTATAAAGACGCAAAACCATTGAGTGAATGTCTATTTATTATGGGCAAAATGAAACTTGGGGATCATATTGACCCGGATTTATTTGATGTTTTTGTGAGCTCTGGTGTTTACCTTGATTATGCACACCAATATTTAAAACCAGAGCAAATTGATGACATAGACGTCGCCAACATTCCTGGTTATTCAAAGCCTTGATGTGTGATTGATTTTAATTTACACGCCATGGCGGATTTAGGCGGTTTTCACCAGCCCAATAGAGTTTAATTTTATTATTGGACGGGTCCTTTAATATCGCTTCTTTCCAGAGGTATCTTTCCATGGTAGGCAGTTGTTCAAACTCAATGCCTTTTGAAATTAATCCGTCGACCCAGTTGTCTAGTTCTTGATGTTCAAAATAGATCACCGCACCATTGGTGAAAGACTCACTTTCTAAAGACAGTGAAAAGGTACTGCCACCTTCTGGACATTCGAAACGCGCGTAGTGAGGCGTGTCTACAATAAGTGTAAAACCGAGTAATTGATAAAAGGCTACGGCTTCAGGCATATCTTTTACAGGTAAAGTAACTTGATTCAAATTCATGGTTTTTCTTTTAGTTGTTTAGCAAGAGGATTGCTTCATACTTTCAAACCTAATCTAGTTTGTAAACCAAAACACTTGTAAATGCGCATTAATTTTGGTTTTCCAGACCGTGGTTCGCAACATGATTTATTAGCTCGGGAAAGTACAAAAGGAATAGCTGTTCTAACTCGTCGTAGTGTTGTGTTAGCTCTTCGCCGATCCCTTTAAACTCATTTTTAAATCTAACTCTATTGGCAATATTATCTATGGCTCGAATGGTTCCATCTAGGGTTTGATAGCTGGAAAACCAATCGCCAGTAATTAATTTCTCAACTACCTGTTGCATAGATTGGTGCATGGTTGGCAAACGTTGTTCAAGTAAACTGTAGCTTTGAGTTTTAAATGTCTCAAAGGGAAGTGCGCTAAACTCATTCCAGTTTTTGATCAATAAATGGTCGTAGAATACGTCTAGGGCAATGCCTGAAAACCGCCTACGTTTGGTACTAAACAGAGTTTGTGATTGCTTAACCAATGTGTGTTGATCGGTGAACTTATCAACTAAGATGTGGTTGGCTAGACCGTTTTGAACCGTTGCTGGTAGTGAGCGAGTGTCGATACCACGCTGAAAGTCGCCTAACAAATTGCCATAGTAGGAGTCTGCATTTTTCTTCGCTAGATACAAATGAGCTAGATAGTTCACACATCACCTTTTGATTACATGTAGATCACGGTTTACTTAGGGTTATTATTGAATATAAGGGTAAGAATCTTATTATCAAGCGATGGCTTATAACGGTGAGCAGGCGCGAGGGATTTTTTCTGAATACGGGGCCAATATTTGGATTGTTCTGCTAACCTTAATGTTATGACTCATTGTTAAGACGACTATTCATGCTTGATCTACTGAACTTTGATAACGAGGTACAGTTATGATTGCATATGGATTTTTGCCTTTTTCTGCATACGTTATCTCTGATTTTATTTTTTTTCATCGCAATCGTTCCATTAGCTTTGATGTACTGGTGCGTCAGGTGCGATTCACCGGTGTTGAAGCGCTCGGATTGGTGGTACTTATCGCTATGCTCATAGGGGCTTTGATCATTGTTCAAGGTTACCCATTACTGGCAGCAATCGGACAAGGTAATTGGATTTATGACATTTTGATCTCAACGATTGTTCGGGATCTTGGACCCTTTATTGTGTGTTTTATTGTATTGGCGCGCTCTGGAACGGCAATAACGACTGAGCTAGGCAACATGGTTGTCAGTAAAGAAATAGATGCTTTGGTTTCTATGGGGGTCTCACCTATCTCTTATTTAGTTGCACCGCGAGTACTCGGGATGATTATCTCTTTAGTGTTGCTAATGAGTTATTTCGTAGCCTGTGGCATTTTTGGTGGATACTTGGTGAGTAACGCCTTTCAATCAATTCCTGTAAGCACTTTTTTTGCAAAACTCATTGGGGAACTACATTGGCTCGATATTGTGGTGATGTTAGTCAAAGTAGCACTATCTGGTTTGTTCATCAGCTTAATATCTAGTTATCACGGATTAACGGTAAACAGAGCAATCACTGAGGTGCCACAACGAAATATTAAAGCTGTGGGGCGAGGGCTGATTTCTGTCTGTTTGATTCATGTCGCATTGACACTGTTATACGTGATTTTGATAGGGCGTTAGCTATGCATATTGAGTTCAGGAATATTTCTCACAGCGTTAAAAATAGAGCTATTTTTAGTGACTTAAATGCTCAGGTAGGGTCGGGTGAGTGTTTAGTGGTTTCCGGGCGTTCAGGCTGTGGAAAAACACTATTTTTCAGTATTGCGAGTGACATTATTAGACCTGACAGTGGTCAAGTCGTTATCAATGGTCGTGCCGTAAATCAAATGCACTCAAAGGACTATGCTGAGTTTAGACGGAACTTGGGTGTTGTATTTCAGTTATCAGGCTTAATATCGAATTTAACTTTAGAAGAAAACCTTATGCTGCCGCTCAACAGGCATTTTAAAGAGTTGGATAAAGGTGAAAAATTACATCGTATAAACGCCTTAGCCAAGGAGTTTTCACTGCAACATTATCTTGCACAAAGAACTGAGATGCTGTCATCAGGGCAAGCTTCTCTTGCGGGGTTAGCCCGGGCACTACTGTTAAAACCTAAAGCGGTTATTTGGGATGCCCCAATGACAGAAATTGATGAGCAGTGGGGACAGTATGTCTTAAACCTATTGGTACGCTTAAAAGAACAGGGGACAACGCTTATTTTATGCTCTAATCGGAAAGAGGTTATCAGCCAACTAGCGGATGAGCGGTTAGAGCTCAATGAGATGCTTTGTTATTCGGAGCTTTAGCCTATGCAGCATAGCCCCAAAAAAACAAATAATATAGTACTCGCTTTTGGCGTGGCCGGCATTGTAATGCTCGTTGTTTTGACTTCTATGATCCTCGTAAATAATCACACTTTTGCTGACAAAACGTACTATAAAACCATCTTACAAGATGCAAGTGGGCTAAGTGCGTTACCAGCCATATATTTTAAAGGGTTAAAAATAGGCAGAATAGACGGGTTCAAATTGAATCATGACACCAACTTGATTGAAGTCGAGCTTTGGGTGTTTCGTGAGTACCAAAATAAAGTTGTGCAATATGCGGTCTTGGCAGGGGAGCAGCATCCCATTTTTGATGATGTGACTACTTTTGAGCTAATTTTACCAGAGCTAAATCGAGCCAATCAGTATGCTCAACTTGCACCGAATAGTTTTATTCCACATATTAGTAGCGCTCTTGGAAAAAGCTATATAGAGCAGGGTTTTATAGCCCAAAAAGGCGATGATATCGAGTCTATTTTAGCCAGTATTAACCAATTACTGCAGAACTTCCAAAAAGAGGATAACCCTGAAGCGGGTGCCATATTTAGGGTGTTGGATCGAGTTGCCAAGATCAGTGATAACTTAATGGTAGTTAGTGAGGAAGTTAAAAGCAGTGATTTATTGCCTGATGCTGAACGCACATTGGCCCAGAGTCAGCAGCTATTGGAAAAAATGCCTCAAGTTTTGGAGCAGCTGAATACCACCTTGTTGACGACCGAAAGACTTATGGGACAAGCAGAAACAACACTCGATAATTATGCTCAACCTGCAGATATAATAGGTGAGGTAACAAATAGACAACTTCCTATTGTACTTAGCAATCTAAATGAAAGCCTGACTGTGATGCAGCTTATGCTTAAAGAAGTACACAGTGAAAGAGAGCAATTTGCGATTGCTATCCACAGCATGCAGCAAGTGCTGGACAAAATGGACAAAACGCTACAGGCGCTAAATAATCATCCAATTTTAAAAGATGGTATAGAACAAAAGCCTAGTTCCTCGGGAGTAGAAATGCATGATTAAGTATGCAGCAGCAGTCTTGGTCATGTTGTTAATTTTCCTTAATACAGGGTGCTCTAGTGCACCAGAGAAGCAATATCGTGTCACCAGATATCTAGATTTGGCCAATACTTGGACGGCGAGAGGAGATCGAAAGCGCCAAGAACAAAAGTTAGACATCGCCCTAAGCAATTACAACACGGCTTATAAGTATGCGCACTTAAGAAATGACCTAGAATTAATGGGCATTTTGCAACTCAAAAAAGCGATGCTGTATATCCTTTTAGATAAACCTGATAATGCATCACAATTCATAGAGCATGCTCGTCAATTGCAAGTTTTTGAAGGCGCAGAGCTGTCTTTGTCTATCAAGGCACTGGAAGCCAAGCAAGCGTTTGAACAAGGGGAAACTCAAAGGGCTTCTGCCTATGCAGATGAACTAAGTGCCGCTTACGAAGGAAATATTGAAAAACAGATTTACTATCGTTGGTTAAGTTGGATGTATACAAAGAACAGTTTGTTGCCTTGGGAGCAAATGAACCAAGATCTTACTCAATTGGAATTGCTAAAAAGTAAGGGAGATTTAAATAACATCGAAGTGTTGTCTTTTGTTGTTTACCACAATGCTCTATGGCGTGTAGACCATCAAGCACCTGAAACAAAACAGGCAATTGAACAAGCTATTGTGCACTTTTCAGAGTTAGAGTTAACCAATCGAGTTCGGGATTGTTACGGTCTAGCCGCTAGATTTTATCGGCAACGGGGTGAAATAGAGAAAGCCCACTATTTTTCAAAGAGACAACAACGTTTGTCTGACAGCATTAATATCTCAAATTCAAGTGAGTAAGTTAGACATGACTTGCTCCAACCTTATTGCGAAACCACAAAATAGCAGAACAACTAGGTGTCGATGACAGTTGACCACGCAGCATTCCAATGATTGAGCTTTTCTGTCGGTGTCAGGTCTTTTGGGCTAACACAAACAGAAGGCTGAACTAGGTACTTGGCTTCGAATAACTTTTTGCATACTGCGCCTTTTGTTTCTTTGTGATTAGAGTGGGTGACGGCGACAATATCCATGCAACGGGCACATTGCCAAAAAGTCGCTTGCAGCGACCCTTGTTTGAGCTGTTTCATTGGGTCTTTAGCGGTCAGTGACAGTGTACCGTTCGGATCTGATAAATAGGCGAGGCCATTGGCACGGCAAAAGTCACAATTGCACTCACGGGCTTGGTATTTTTCAATAGGATGAGGAAAGTTCACTGACACCTCTACATTTCCACAGTTACAACTTACACAGTACTTCATTTGGTCCTCGAATGATAAAAGATAACTAAATTAGCGACACTGTACTTACTATGAGGAGTTTGTAATAAATTTTCTCAGTGTTTATGAATCTTCAATATGATAAACCTCACTTCTATTACGGCCATTATTTTTAGCTTGATATAGTGCTTTATCAGCATGAATTTGCGTTGCTTCAAAGGCTTGTTGCGACACGGAGTCAGTATAGGCGATACCCGCGCTCAAAGTCACTTCGCCAATTTCTGGTTTAATCTGTTCGATGCTCTTTTCAAAGTTGCCTCTTATTTTTTCACTTAACTGTAAAGTGTGTGCAGGGGTCGTATCAAACAAGACGATGCAGAATTCCTCTCCCCCCCAACGAACAACCAGATCGGAAGCACGCATAGTCGATTTTAGCTTGTTACCAATATGCGTAAGTATTATGTCACCAGTTTGGTGACCGAAGTGATCGTTAATTTTCTTGAAATGGTCGACATCTATCATGATCACACTGAGTGAATGACACTTTCTTTGTGATAGCGGCATAATGTTATCCAAATACCGAGAGAGGCCACGCCTGTTCAGTAAATCGGTTAACTCGTCGTGATGTGCGGCATATTCCAGTTTGCGAACAAATCGCCCTGCACTGAGTAACATAAGCAATGGAATGCCCGCTACAATGCCAATGAGTGCGACTAACCAAGTATACCCTCCCACCCAACTGAATTGTTCTCCAATACTAGGAAGAGCGCCAAACGCGCCATACAGTGTGTAAAAAAAGGTAAGTATTAGTTCAAGTAATACGACAACGATGGTGATCTTTACGGCGATGTACTCATTCTTGTCGTGCTTCGCATGTTGCCAAAGGACCCACCCGTAATGCGCTCTTACCAGTAATAACCAAATGCCGATTAACAGTAGACGCATAGGACGATCAGGCAGTACGAAAGTAAAAAACAAAGACATCACTAGCACTGGTGCTATTAGGATGAATATTTTCTTTGTGGACGGAGGGGTGTGAACAAAGTGCCAAGCACCAATTAGCCACAGTGCATGACCAAAAACTAGGCAGGTATTAAAGATTGCAACTGTGAGTTGCCTCGGTGCACTTTGTAACGTTAACTGAGATAGGTAAGCAATGGATAAAATACCGAGTGCGATAGCCCAAAACCGAGCCCCTTCAATCGTTTGACTCATTTTGGTGACTGCGCTTAGGACAATGGCCCCGGTGATTGATGCAATAAAAAGTGAAAGCATCAAAGTTAAGTCATGAACTTGCACTTAGAGTATTGTCCTTGTTTAGTGTTATGGGTTGTAGCTCAGAGATAGTGGGCGCATGTTTTAACTTAGAACGTATTTAAAAGCTTAGCAAACGTTCTGGTTTTTGCATGAAAAACAAGGCGTGCAGGTTTTATTGGCGGCTAAAAAAGCGTATTAATCTATAGTTATAGTGAGGTGGAGTGTTGGAGCTACTATGAGTGAAGAAATAAATTGTTTATTTGTCTATGGTTCTTTGGCACCCAACTGCGTCAATACGCACATCTTAGAACCTCTGCGCGGCGAGTTTAAAAAAGGGTGGGTGCGTGGGCAGCTTTGTCAGCAAGGTTGGGGCGCCGACATGGGGTACCCTGGTATCGAACTTAATTCGCAAGCTCAATGGGTAGAAGGCTATGTATTTTTGTCACAACAACTAGGTGACCACTGGTCTATGCTAGATGCCTTCGAAGGAGAAGAGTATTCAAGGCAAGTGTGTGAAGTGAAAATGGAAAACGCAGAGTATTGTAAAGCGTATATTTACACTTTATCAAAGTAGCCTTGTTCAGGCCAAGTGACCTGTTGCGATGAGGTCATAGTAACAACCGAATTGCACAACAGGAATACATATACTTGCTTATTCAAGTATGGCAATAAATATGCGTAAACTTTGTTTCTTTTTATTGATTTTTCATAGTTCTATTTTTGCTACACCAGTTAGGATATTGGTAAATGACTGGACCAGTCAGCAAATATTGGCCAACATTGCCGAGCAAGTTTTCATAAGACTTGGCTATGAAGTAGAGTTTATCAATGTTGAAGTGGATGCTCAGTGGTATTTGCTCAAATCTAACAAGGCCGATCTGCAATTAGAAGTATGGCAGGGCACAATGGAAGAGAAGTACACCCAATTGCTAAATAAGGGAGGGCTAGTTGACTTAGGTACGTACTCGGTGGCGACGCGTGAAGACTGGTGGTATCCCTTATACGTTAAAGACGCATGCCCAGGGTTACCTGACTGGCGTGCTCTGAGAAAGTGCCATGATATTTTCGTAAGACCCGATTCAAGGGGGAAAGGGGTTTATGTCGCAGGACCTTGGGAGAAACCAGATCGAGCAAGAATTAAAGCGCTAGGTTTAAACTTTATCGTTAAACAAGTCGAAGATGGTCAATCTTTATGGCAGGAGTTAGCAAGTGCGATTGCTCAGCAGCAAGCAATTTTGATATTTAATTGGACGCCAAATTGGGTTGGGAGTGTTTATCCAGGAGAGTTTGTTGAGTTTCCAGCTCACTCCAAAGACTGCGAAGAGGATGCTAAATGGGGGATCAATGCTGAGCTGCCTTATGATTGTGGTAATCCAAAGTCAGGGTGGTTGAAAAAAGTGTCCAGTAATCGGTTCGTTGAGTTATTTCCATGTTTAGCTAATGGGTTACGGCAATTTGATTTAACTAACGATGAAATAGAATCTTTGTCTGCTAAGGTGGATGTTGAAAAGTCGACTCCCAAGCAGGTTGCGCAGCACTGGGTAATTAAAAACAGAGTGCGCTGGGAGTCATTGTTTCACGCCTGCAAGCAATAAAGTAAGCCGAGGTTATTAGCTCGGCCAGATTTTTGATTACGATGTTGATTGGCGAATAATCAGTTTAGGTGGTAATAAAGTTTCAGTTATTTGCTCACCCTTAATCAGCGCTAGCAAGTTCGAAACGAGCATCTGACCTGCCAAGGTTGTGTTTTGCTGTACTGTACTCAATGAAGGGGTAATGTAATTTGCAGCAGCGATGTTATCAAAGCCAATCACACTGACATCTTCTGGGATCTTCAATCCAGCTTCCTTTAACGCTTTTATTGCGCCAATTGCAATCAAGTCGCTGGCGGCAAATAAGGAATCGAATTTAACGTTATTTGCTAAAAGTGAGTGCGTCGCGTGATATCCGGATTCTTCGGTGGAAATAGCATTGGCAATATTTCTTTCGCTCAATGAGATTGACTTTTGCTCTAGGGTATCCTTGAAACCTTTAAACCGCATTAAAAACTCTGGGCTGTGCTCTGAGGCGTCCCCAATAAAAACACATTGCTTTTTACCAGAAGAGATGAAGTGTTGAGCGGCCAATTCACCACCGCCATAATTGTCACAACTTACAGTTAAATCAGGTCGCCCCTCGACTTTCGCACCCCAGCAAACAAACTTGGTATCTTGAGCCAACAAGTTTTGTAGTCTTGATTGGTAGTCCATATAGTCGCCATAGCCGAGTAATATGATCCCATCAGCGCGGTGGCTGTCTTCATATTCAGCACGCCAATCTTGACTGATCGATTGAAAGGAAACGAGTAAGTCGTATCCTTCTTTTGCACAGGCACGGGTAATACTGCCCAGCATGTTTAAAAAGAAAGGATTGATCTGAGACTCATCGCCGGTAGGATCTTCAAACAATAAAATGGCCAATGTCGCACTTTGCTGGGTACGTAAATTACTGGCATTTTTATCTACTTTGTAATTGAGCTTTTTAGCAATTTCCCACACTTTTCTGCGAGTTTCTTCATTGACAAGTGGACTATTTCGTAGCGCTCTCGACACGGTTGATTGCGAAACACCTGCGAAATGTGCAATGTCAAATGAAGTTGCTTTTCCTTTCGTTTTCATGGTCAAAACTATTTTAATGGAGTCGTGAGTATTGTCTTTGATTATTTTTTTTTTGCAACCAATTTCACAAAAGCTGTAAATTTCTATTGATGAAGTTTGACACCGGTGTCATAATGTCGGTGTTTTATCATTTTGTTGTCAAAACGTATTTAGCTGCCCTCATTTGGGGCAGCTCTTTTTTCAGCC
The DNA here is from genome assembly GCF_022347805.1 of Pseudoalteromonas sp. Of7M-16. Taxonomy (NCBI): domain Bacteria; kingdom Pseudomonadati; phylum Pseudomonadota; class Gammaproteobacteria; order Alteromonadales; family Pseudoalteromonadaceae; genus Pseudoalteromonas; species Pseudoalteromonas sp. Of7M-16. The sequence continues at coordinate 81,814 of NZ_JAKRFY010000019.1, forward strand.
TGCGTGCAAAGTTTCGGCTGATTATATATTTGGGATAACAAGTGGGTGTAAGCCCCAAAGGTGTTTGGAACACCGCAACAACAGAGAAAAACATCATGAGCCAGACAACACAGAATAGTTTTAATGGTCATGACCTTGCGTTCGAGCCGATTATCGTTGCCGATATCGGGGGTACTAATGCTCGATTTGCCGTCGTGACAAAATACGATTTAGACTCTAAACAGTTTACAATTGACCACCAGTTCACTTTTCCTAGTGCAGAGTTTCAGTCCTTTGAATCTGCTCTTTCAGCTTTCCTTGATAAACTCACGATTTCTAAACCTTCCCGAGCTTGCTTTGCCGTCGCCGGACCTATAAAAGGTCAACAGGTTTTTCTGACAAACCTAGGCTGGAACTTCAATTCTCAAGATGTGCAAAAACAATTTGGTTTTGAACAACTCGCTGTGATCAATGATTTTGCAGCATTTGCATATGCTGCGCCGTACTTGAAAAAAGAAGACAATATTCAAATAAAAGCAGGTCAAGCGGCGCCTGGGGCAAATATTGCAGTGATGGGGCCGGGCACAGGGTTTGGTTCAGCATGTCATGTAAGTGATATACATAGCAGTGCGGTGTTAAGTTGTGAGGCGGGCCATATCAGTTTGGCGGCTGTCACCGAATTAGATAAACAGTTATTACATGTGCTTAAAGAGAGTATCGGTCATGTATCGGTTGAAACCGTGTTCTCGGGACCTGGATTGGCAAGACTGTATAAAGCGATGGCACAAGTTAAAGGACTACCATCAGAAGACTTAAATGCAGCACAGATCAGCGCGAGAGCGGGTGAGTGTGAAGTATGTGACGCAACACTTAATCAATTTTGTGATTGGATTGGCAGTGTTGCAGGTGATCTTGCGTTAACCTTCGGGGCGTTGGGTGGCGTGTTTATTGGCGGTGGAATCTTACCTCGCATGACTGAACGGCTGATTTCTAGTCGATTTGTTGAAAGGTTTACAGAAAAGGGGATAATGTCTCAATACGCAGGGCAAATTCCAGTAACTTTAGTTGTGCAGGATAATATTCCTTTAATTGGTGCAGCAGCGTGTTTACATAGCCGCAGCCAATTTTCGTAGATTGGAATAAATATGAAAAAAGTAACCATTAACAGCGTGGCAGAGTACGCGGGAGTATCGAAAAAAACGGTCTCCAGAGTGCTTAATAATGAGCCCAATGTAAGTCCAGCCACACGTGAGAAGGTACTCAAAGTTTTTAAAGAGCTTGATTACAAGCCGAATCCTATTGCGCGGGGGCTCGCGCGCAACAAAAGCTTTATCATTGGTTGTTTGTATGACAATCCCAGTAAGAGTTACATCACTCGTGTGCAAAGTGGTGCGTTAGAGGCATGTCATAAGTTTAATTATAATCTGCTGATACACCCCTGTGAGCTTCGCGGCGATGAGTTAATTGAAAACGTTGATCAGCTGCTGACAACGTCAAGGTTAGACGGGTTAGTGCTGACACCACCGTTTTCGGACTCGCAAGTTTTAATCGATTTTTTAAAGGCCCAAAATGTTCCTTTCGCTCGAGTAGCCTCTGCTTTGCAGGATGATACTTCTATTTCTGTGCGAAGTAACGACGAGCAGGGTGCTTATGAACTTACCGAGCATTTGATATCACTTGGTCATAAAGAAATCGCCTTTATTAAAGGCCACCCTGATCACAGCGCAACGGAAAAACGTTTCAGTGGTTACCAAAATGCTTTGCTCAAACACGGTATTGAATATAAAGAAAAGCTTGTTGCAGAAGGTAACTTTAGTTATCACTCCGGTGCTGACAGTGCAAAAGAAATCTTGGATTTAGAACCAATGCCAACGGCGGTGTTTGCTTCAAATGATTACATGGCCGCTGCCGTGTTGAAGCTCGCCACACAAAGACGTATCAGAGTACCGGAAGATATTTCAATTGCTGGTTTTGACAATGCGCCTATTGCTCGCCATATTTGGCCTGGTCTGACTACCATTGCGCAGCCAGTAGAGGAAATGACTCGTCAGGCTGTAGAGCAGTTGATACTGCAAATATCTGATCCATCGACAGAAGTTTATCAAAAAGTTTTGGAAGCAAAACTCATCACCAGAGAGTCCACTGCTGCAAAATAACAAAGTTTAATTACATCTACTTGTCAAAAGCCCAATCCCTAGCGATTGGGCTTTTTTTGTCCATAATTTAGATATGGACCGAATTTAATCTAAATTTAATGTTCAATAGGTTGACACCGGTGTCATGAATATGAGTTAATACAGTGACACCGGTGTCAGGTTGAGGTGAGAGACAACCTGATAGCGTACCTTTGAACGGGTAAATCAAAGCTGCTCAGTACACAGTTAATTGTACTGAGCCTTTTTCCTCTAAACATGCAGAGAGGCGGATTATGTTGCATCCTCGAATTCAAGAAGTTACTGAAAGAGTCGTTAAACGCAGCCAGACAACTCGTAGTGCCTACCTTAAGCGTATACAAGAAGCAAAAAAACAAACACGCGTTAGGGCCGGCTTAGGTTGCGGTAACTTAGCACACGTAATGGCTGCTTGTTCAAGCAGTGACAAGGCGCGATTGAAGGCCGACGACCAGCCAAACTTAGCCATCATTAACTCATACAATGATATGCTTTCTGCTCATGTTCCTTATATTGAATATCCAGATTTAATTAAAAAGATAGCAACGCAATACGACGCAACTGCTCAGGTGGCGGGCGGCGTACCGGCAATGTGTGACGGGGTTACACAGGGCCGTGATGGTATGGAGCTGTCTTTATTCTCACGTGATGTAATCGCAATGTCGACCGCAGTGGCACTATCTCATGACGTATTTGACGGTGTTTTCTGTTTAGGTGTATGTGACAAAATTGTCCCAGGGTTGCTGATTGGTTCTTTATCTTTCGGTCATTTGCCTATCTATTTCTTACCAGCTGGCCCAATGGAATCTGGTATTCCAAATAAAGAAAAAGCACGTGTTCGTCAGAGCTTTGCACAAGGGTTGGTGAGCCGTGAAGAGTTGTTGGAAGCTGAAAGCGCGTCATACCACAGTGCTGGTACTTGTACTTTCTACGGCACAGCCAACTCAAATCAAATGCTGATGGAGATTATGGGTCTTCACTTACCAGGCAGTTCATTCATAAACCCTTATACAGAGTTACGTGATGGCCTAACGGCAAGTGCTGTCAAAATGATGCTTGAGCAGCTAATTAAAACAAAATCAGCTAACCCAATAGGTGAAATCGTTGACGAAAGAACAGTGATCAACGGTTTAGTTGGATTATTGGCAACAGGTGGCTCTACGAACCACGCTATTCACTTGGTCGCAATGGCAAAAGCTGCGGGTGTACAAATTACTTGGAAAGACATGGCTGATTTATCTGAAGTTGTGCCACTGCTTACACGTATTTATCCAAATGGCTCCGCAGATGTTAACCACTTCCAAGCTGCTGGCGGTATGGGCTTCTTAATGCGTGAGCTGCGTGACGCAGGTTACTTACACAATGATGTAAAAACCATTGTTGGTGAAGGCTTAGACGATTATACCAAAGAGCCTGTTTTGGACATCGATACTAACGTGATAATGACCAACAGCGAAGGCCCGACAAAAGTAAAATGGGTTCCTTGTCCAGAAAACTCCCTTGATGAAGAGGTATTAAGACCAGTCTCTAATCCATTTAATAAGCAGGGTGGTTTGCAGCTACTGACAGGTAATTTGGGTAAAGCTGTGATCAAAGTATCTGCTGTAGATGAGAAACATCAATTTGTTTCTGCTCCTGCAAAGGTTTTTAGTTCACAGGCGGCACTTCAAGACGCTTTTGCTAAGGGTGAGCTGAATCAAGATTTCATTGCTGTAATTAAAGAGCAAGGTCCAAAAGCCAAGGGCATGCCTGAATTGCACAAGTTAACGCCTGTTATGGCCACACTGCAAGATCAAGGCTACAAAGTGGCAATTGTAACGGACGGCCGTATGTCGGGTGCTTCAGGTAAAGTACCAGCGGCTATCCACCTTGCGCCGGAAGCTGTAGAAGGTGGCATTATCGCGAAAATTCGCGAAGGTGACATGATCACACTTGATGCACCAAATGGCGACCTTGTTTTACATGTCTCTGATGAAGAAATAGAAAAGCGTGAATTAGAACTTACACAACCAGAGCTGACTTTTGGTACAGGCCGTGAGCTATTCACAGGTTTTAGAAACATGGTAAGCAGTGCAGATATGGGCGCGAGCGCCTTTGGTATCGACGAATAACAACATTGGGGATGAGGTAAATATGAAAATACAAGAAATCTTATCGGCAGCACCCGTGGTTCCGGTAATTGTTATAGAAGAATTAGAAGATGCAATTCCTTTGGCACGTGCGCTTTACAATGGTGGTTTACGTGCCCTTGAAGTGACTTTGAGAACGCCTGTTGCTGCGGAAGCGGTAAAGCAAATTAAAGAAGCGATACCAGAAGCATATGTTGGAACTGGTACTGTGGTCGACAAAGCATCTTTTGAGGCGTCTGTGAACGCAGGGGCAGATTTTATGGTGAGTCCGGGTGTGAGCTCTGAACTACTAGAGCTGGCAAAAAGCACGGATATCCCGTTCTTACCAGGCGCTGCGACACCAAGCGAAGCAATGGAGCTTGCAGCTCACGGTTTTAAATTCTTGAAGTTTTTCCCAGCAGAAGCTGCTGGTGGTGCGCCAATGCTTAAGTCGATTGGTGGACCTCTACCGCAAGTGACATTTTGTCCTACCGGTGGAATATCGCTAGAAAGCGCGCCTAAATATCTGGCATTAAATAATGTAGTTTGTGTTGGCGGTACTTGGATGTTGGATAAATCGCTAATTGCAAATAAAGACTGGCAAGCCATCGAAGCGCTTGCAAAACAAGCAAGTGAAGTTAAATAATTAGGGGAATGTAATCATGATCAACATCGCAATTAATGGCTATGGCCGCATCGGTCGCAACGTACTACGTGCACTTTACGAATCAGGTCAGAACGACCAAATTAGAATTGTTGCAATTAATGATTTAGCACCAGCAGAGACCAACGCACACTTGACACAGTTTGATTCTGTACACGGTCGCTTTAATGAAAAACTGACACTTGCTGGTAACACATTAGTTATCGGAAACGATGAAATCGCATTGACGCAAGAGCGTGACCCAGCAAATTTACCGTGGAAAGCATTGAACGTTGATATCGTTCTCGAGTGTACAGGCATTTTCACTTCTCGCGATGCTGCCGCTAAGCATATTGAAGCGGGTGCTAAGAAGGTGATCGTATCAGCTCCAGGTACGGATCTGGATGCGACAGTGGTTCACGGTGTGAACAGCGATGTTTTGAATGAAAACAGCAACATTATTTCGAATGCATCATGTACAACAAACTGTCTTGCGCCTGTTGCCAAAGCATTGAACGATGTAGTTGGTATTGAGCAGGGCAGTATGACAACAATTCATGCATTTACAAATGACCAGAACTTGTGTGATGTATATCACAAAGATTTATATCGTGCTCGTAGCGCAACACAATCAATGATCCCTACTAAAACAGGTGCAGCTAAAGCCGTTGGCCTAGTACTTCCAGAGCTTGCGGGTAAGTTAGATGGTATGGCAGTACGTGTTCCAACAGTAAATGTTTCTCTTGTTGACCTTACTTTTGTAGCGAAACGTGAAACTACTGCCGACGAAGTGAATGAAATTGTAAAGGCTGCTGCTGATGGTGCAATGGCTGGTGTGCTTGAGTACAACACGCTACCACTTGTTTCAATCGACTTTAATCACAACCCTGCATCTTCTGTCTTTGATGCAACGCAAACAAAGGTAGAGGGCAAACTGGTTAAAGTTATGGCATGGTATGACAACGAATGGGGTTTCTCAAACCGCATGCTTGACCAAGTTAAAGCTCTAGGTGCATTTCTGTAACACTTGGTAAAATAATAAATTTAAAACCCCGCGAGTTAGCGGGGTTTTTTGTATTTGTCTTATGTGCAATGTTAAGTACGACAATCAGAATATGGCAATAAGGTAAGTACAGCGCACGATAATCTTTGATGAGAAACATGAGATAGCAAGCTGCTTCCAAAATATATCGATAATTGCATGGTTTTTAAGCAATCGGATGGTAGATGTTTGATCTATCCCCACACAGGGACAAATCCTCTAATCAATTGGTATAAGTGACTTGAGAATCAACGCGCAATATGAAAAAATTCCAAACAATTAAAATACAGTAAACTCAGAATCGAGGAACATAATATGCGCATTATCCTTTTAGGCGCGCCTGGTGCTGGTAAAGGCACTCAAGCTCAATTTCTTATGGAAAAATTTGGTATCCCTCAAATCTCGACTGGCGATATGCTTCGTGCTGCAATCAGCGAAGGTACACCACTAGGTCTTGAAGCAAAAAAAGTGATGGATGCTGGCCAGCTAGTTTCTGATGAAATTATCATTGGCCTAGTAAAAGAGCGTATTGCAAAGCCTGATTGTGAGAAAGGTTTCCTTCTAGATGGTTTCCCACGCACAATTCCTCAAGCTGATGCAATGAAAGAAAATGCAATCAACATCGACCATGTAATTGAATTTGATGTTGCAGATGAGATCATTGTAGAGCGTATGGGTGGCCGTCGCGTACACCCTGGTTCTGGCCGTGTTTATCATGTTGTATACAACCCACCTAAGGTTGAAGGCAAAGATGACGAAACTGGTGAAGACCTAATTATCCGTGCAGATGACACTGAAGAAACTGTTCGTAAGCGTTTAGGTATTTATCATGACCAGACAAGGCCACTTGTTGACTACTACAACAAAGAAGCTGAAGCTGGCAATACTAAATACCACAAGCTAGACGGCACTCAAGCGGTTGACGCTGTAAGCCAACAACTTGGCGAGCTACTCGGTTAATATTTTAATTAATCGAGAAAGCAATAACCCAGTTACTTTGTGACTGGGTTTTTTTGTTTCATTACAAGTAAAAATGCCAGATCTGGTCAAAAAGTTACGCCCGAAACTCGAGCGTAAATAAATCCAAGGGGGGAGTTCAAATGCCAAATAGGTATTATTTGACATGCACATTTAACAATATTTGTATGACTAAATTATGACAGGGCTTTATTGTTTGTTGCTAATAGACTGAGATCTAGCATATTTGCACTGCAAGGCTTACTAAACCAATAACCCTGAAACTCTGTAATACCTAGTTTAGATAGCCTCTCGAAATCCTCTTGAGTCTCTACACCCTCGGCAAGTAAGGCAATTTGCATGTTCTCACAAATAGTCTTCAGTCCCAGTAATAATGAGCGTTGCTTTTTAAGGTCAGTGATATCCGTCAACAGACTTCTGTCTAATTTTAGGCGTTGTATTGGACATTCTAAGACGCGTGCAATGTTGGAATACCCTGTACCAAAATCATCAATACTCAACATGAAGCCAAGCTCATTGAGTTTATCCATGACATGGTTGTGGTCGTCGGCAAAACTATATTCTGTTAATTCAAGTTCAATGGATTGAGGTGCGACGCCATACTTACTGGTGATCCCCTGTATTTGCGAAATAAAATGAGGATCCTCAATGTCTCTTGAGCTGATATTAATGGCTACAGGTACGTTTATTTCGGGGTTGGCAGTTATGAACTGACAAACCTTGTCGAGCATTGTGCGCGTGACATGGCTTACCAGCCCGAACTCTTCAGCGATGGGAATGAACTGTGAGGGAGGTACCCAACCTAGCAAACTATTGTGCCATCTTGCCAGTGCTTCGTAGCCGATAATATTTTTCTGAATATCGTGTTTGCTTTGCAAATAAAGCTTCAACTCTCCCAGCTCTATTGATTTTTCTAGCAGTAATGCCATTTCATGCCTAGCAAGGGTTTGCCTACGTGTCAGTTGGTCAAATACTGTAATCATTTGATTAGGTGCACGGAGTTCACAAGCTTGAAGGGCACTTTTTAATAGTCTTTCCGCGATGTAGCCATGCTCAGGGTAGGTGGCGATACCAATTGCATATTTTGAATGGAATTGATGTTGACCCAGTTTAATCCAGAAATCTAATTGCTTGTGCCAGCGATTTGCAATGTCTTTAAGAGGGCCTTTTGCTTCAACTAAAATAGCAATGCGACCAGCGCCAATATACGCAATTTGATCTAACAACTCTGCGTCTTGTTCAACCAATTGGTTAATTCGTGCGTAAAGCGTACGGTGCTGTTCACCGTCTATCATATAATCCAGTACGTGCTTATTGAGGTTGTCAGCTATTAAAAGTGCGAACGGCTCGCCTCTGTCTATATGCGCCTGTAGTTGTTCCAATAACCAGGTTTTGTTTGGCAAATTGGTGGCTTTATCGAAGTACTTTGCTTGCTGGTGTGCGACATCTAGCGTTAATAAGTCTTGCTGCAATTGTTGCTGATCAGAAACATCTTGAAGGTACCATGCCTTAATATCATTTGAATGCTGTTCCTGAGCCGCAATTTCGATACATTTGTCATCTACTTCGAACGTTTTAGGCAAAGCTTCTATGAGATCGTTGTCATAGGTTAAATACTCTACATTATCTGGTGTTATTCTGTTTAATGGCAGAGGTAGAGGTTGTGTTTGAATACTTAGAAGACGTTTTGCCTTATCGTTCGCTTCTACAACATTTAGCTGGTTATCGACCAAAATAATGGCGTTAAAGGATTTTTGAAAAAAGCGCTGATAAATTTGCTTTTGCGATTTTAGCAATGTGTTGTTTTCATGCATGTGCTTGTTTAAGCGATTGGCTGCTAGACTGGTTCGCCAAACCGCCAGAGGGATACAGCAGTTCAAGAAGAAAAACAACAACAGTTGGATATGCAATATCGCATCGACATACATTCGCTGCCCCTTTGGAACGATAGAGATATCGATATTTTTTAGTATCAAAATAAATGGGACAATATTGAGCGCTGCGTAAAATATTGCTGTTCTCTTTCCAACGAGTATTAGTGCGATGATAGGTGTGATGTAAACAAATATGGAGCCCAAATGCGCAAGTTCTAGGCTAGGAATAAAAAGTTTGATCATTATGCCTGCGACTACGATGCAGACGAGCAACAAATGTGCGGTAATGAAAAATGTATGGCTACTTAAAAACAACAGTGCACCAAGAGTAAGGGTAAAGCCTGTAGTCAGTGCGATAACATAGTCTAGGTTATAGTCAATTGCCGTGGGCAAACTGTTGAGAAAAATGCCAAAGCAAAGAACTAATCCTGTAGCCAGGATAATACGAAGGGCACTAAGACGCCATGTTGGGACGTTTACACGTGGTTTGTGTTCTTCTTCAAGTAAGAAAAATCGGCTTAATGTGCTCAAAACTAAATATTTCGTATTATTATTTTGAACAATACTAAGGTCTAACTGTACACAATTCAATGACAAATCAGCAAAATAAAGACTTAAATCAATTTGATTACGTTGTCATTTTCGAATTACCCATAAATGATTATCAATAGTGGGGAGTTTTTTACTCCTTTGACCGCTTTGAAAGGGAGCTAGGGGTTTTGAGTTGGTGACGGATGGTGGTCTGCCTGGTTGAGAAGTAAGCAAAAGGTTTTCTACATACTGATAAAGCGCTAAAAAAACGGTAGTATAGCGTTATACAGACTATAAAAAGATTATTTGAGTACAAAGATGAGCAAAGGGTTCATGTTCGTTTGTGATGGCAGTAATGGTGCTGGCAAAACAACAGTTATTAAGGGTATTGAGGCGCATCTAATTTCAAAAGGGTATGAAGTCGTTTTGACTCGGGAGCCTGGCGGAACTGAAATTGGGGAGAAAATTAGAGAAGTCATTTTAGACCCGAATACACCTCAAATGACAGATTTAGCAGAGCTGATGCTGTTTGGTGCTGCTCGAGCACAACATATAGAAGAAAAAATAAAGCCAGCGCTAGAAGCGGGTAAAATCGTAATATCTGATCGTTTTGATGCCGCTACTTTTAGTTTTCAGCATTATGCAAGAGGCATTGACCTGTCAGTTATAAAAACCATAAATGACTTAGCATTAAACGGCTTTAAACCTGACCTTAATATTATCTTAGATCTTGATCCTGAAATCGGCTTGCAGCGTGTCCAGCAAAGAGGCGAAGGTCTAGATCGCTTGGAAGTTGAAAAACTCGACTTTTTAAAGAGAGCACGTGATGGTTACTTGATTCAGGCAAAGGCGGCTCCGGAATCTTTTACAGTAATAGACGCAAGTTATTCAGCAGAAGATGTACTCGCGCAGTGTTTACAGGCAGTCGATGCCCGAGTGGCACAAAAGTAATGACGTATGTTTGTAAAAAAGGCGTAGCATAATGTACCCTTGGCTAGAACCAGTGCAACTTAGAATGCAAGAAAGCTTTGCCAGAAGTCGTTTTCATCATGCGCAGCTGATCCATGGGTTACAAGGGGTGGGCAAGAGTGAGTTATCTCGCGCATTAAGTGAAGGGTTATTATGTGTCAATAGTGTCGAGGCGCTGTCGAGTTGCGGTGTATGTAAAAGCTGCTTGTTAATAAAGGCGCAAAATCACCCTGATTTACTCTATCTTTCGGCTGACTCAAGCAGTATTGGAGTCGATGAAATCAGGACGCTTAACGAATTTGTTTTCCATTCTGCGCAGCAAGGTGGGAACAAAGTAGTCGTTATTGAGCAAATCGAAAAAATGACTGAATCGGCTGCTAACGCCCTTCTAAAAACACTCGAAGAGCCAGCGGCAAAACGATATATCCTGATGACTTGTAATGATGTATCTAAAGTAAAGGCAACGGTATTGAGTCGTTGCAATCAAGTCCAAGTGTCTATAACAGACAAACGCGTTTCACAGCAGTGGTTAGCGGAGCAGGGGATCTCCAGCAGTGCGTACCCTTGGGTTGATATTTTCTCAGATCAACCCTTATTGCTAAGCAAATGGGCACAGCTAGAAGTCATTTCTGAAGTGGATTACCTGTGGAAAGTTTCCCATGATATTGCTAGCATTTCTGATGTAAATGCACTAGAAACGACGCTTACAAAAGATGCATCCTTATTATCGGTGTTTGCGCGTTTTCTAATGCAGGTGATTAAACAGCAACTCACGGCTCAAAACATTGGATTTGTTCAATTTCACAATTGCACTGTGCAAATTGAAAAATACATGTCCGATCATCACAGGATTTTGGGCATTAATAAAACATTGAGTCTGTCTAATTTGGTGTTTGGGCTACAGCGAGTATTAAAACAGGATTGAATACAGTGCAAGAACTATTAGTTGATATCGAAGACAACGACGAGCTTTATCGAAGCTACATGCCTTATTTGAAAAACGGTGGGATATTTGTTAAAACCAATAGTCGTTTCGATATGGGGACGCCGATCTCAATGAGAATAATGTTGCCTGATGCACTTGAAGAAGAGGAAGTAACAGGCAAGGTTGTTTGGATCACACCACAGGGTGCACAAAACTCGAATCCGCCTGGTGTAGGTGTGTGCTTTGATGCCGAGTTTGAGCTGGTAAATGATAAAATAGTAAAAATGTTGGGTACTGCGCTCAATCTTGATAAACCAACCTATACGATGTAAGAAAGTAGTAATGATAGTAGATTCACATTGTCACCTTGACCGCTTAGATTTTGATAAATTAAAGAGCGAGTTGCCAGAAATATTACAAGCAGCCCGCGATAAGCAAGTAGAGCACTTTCTGTGTGTTAGTGTTACGTTAGATCAGTTTCCAAATATGTTACGCGTAATCGAGCCCTTTGATGATGTGTCTGCTTCATGTGGCGTTCATCCGCTAAATCAAGAGGAGGCTTTAGATAAAGCTCAGTTGTTGTCGTTGGCGCAACACGATCGCGTGGTTGCAATCGGTGAGACAGGACTAGATTACTACTACGCTAAGGACACTCACAAAGTTCAACAGGACAGTTTTGCAGGGCACATTGATGTTGCCAATGAGCTCAATAAGCCACTCATAATTCATACACGTGATGCCCGTCAAGATACCATTGACATTATGAAAGCTCACAATGCGCAAAATTGCGGCGGAGTTTTACATTGCTTTACTGAAGACTGGGATATGGCAAAAAAAGCGATAGATATGGGCTTTTATATTTCAATATCAGGGATTGTGACGTTTAAAAATGCAGTAGAGTTGCAAGAGGTTGTTAAAAAGCTGCCTCTAGATAGACTGTTAATTGAAACAGACTCTCCTTATTTAGCGCCTGTTCCGCACCGTGGTAAAACTAATCAGCCAGCCTATGTACAGGACGTCGCTTATTTTATTGCTGACCTAAAAGGTTTATCGTTCAAAGAGCTGGCTCACGCGACGACCCACAACTTCTATCAGTTATTTAGCCTAGCAAGTCGTAATCGAATCAGTGAATCAAGCTAATCTACCTCTATTCCTCTGCGGGCCAATGGTCCGTAGAGCAGAACCTCACCTTATTAGTTTTCAGTTTGTTACGACTAAACTGGTTAATCTGGTTGTGGAGTTTGCTGGCTATAAAACAGCTGTTGAGCAAACCAATATACAGCTTGGGGAGGCGTTATATCTCATATTTCTGAACGTCCGTCCGCAAGGACAAGCGTTTTCAACGGATATAGAATTGCCGTATGAAGTATATAACAACACGGTTGCTGTTGACCTTTCTCGGTTTAGTTATCAGGCGTCGCCAACATTAATTGTTCCTAAGGTGCTCACTCATGTTCTACATGGTTCTTGCAGAAACCCGCATCACCCTAGCAAGGATAGTTTGGCAGAAGCCGATGCCTATGTCGCCAACAGCTATAAAAATAGCGATGAACGTCCTAGCTTGTTAATTTTATCCGGCGATCAAGTTTACGCCGATGATGTTGCAGGCCCTATGCTTGTGGCTGTGCATCAATTGATAAGTGTACTTGGGATATACAAAGAACTGCCCTTGGAGCTGTCTTTGCCCAGCGAGTTGGCATCGCAATTATATATACGAGATGGACACCTGCCAAAGGAGCCTTGGCAAAATCGAAGCAAACTAACGCTAGGCTACTGGACCCGTAAAGATGAGCCGCATTTTTCAAGTGTAAAAGCGGGTAATCACCTAATCTCTTTTGAAGAGTTTGTCGCTTTTTATATTCTGAATTTTAGCTCTGAGGCTTGGAAGTTAGTAGAACCTTTTGGCTTTAAAAGCGACACTCTCAACGCGAAAAATCAAACATTATTTGAGGCTGAATCAAGAGCATTAACAGACTATATTGCCACACTCCCTAAAGTGGAAAGGTTAATGGCGAATATTTCTACATTGATGATGTTTGATGATCATGACGTCACAGATGATTGGAATTTAACACCGAGGTGGGAGCAAAACGTCGCTAACTCTTTCGTTAGTAAGCGTATCATTAATAATGGCTTGATTGCATATTGGTTGTTTCAAGGGCTAGGCAACGACGCCCAGAGCGTCTCGGGTGACTTACTTCCTGGTTTTTTAAAATCTTTTCAAAATGATGTATGGCAATTTGATAAGTTTGACAGAGCTATAAATCGGTTTGGTCAATGGCACTATTGCTTGGATACAACGCCAAAAGTCGTGGTGATCGATACGCGCACGCATAGGTGGCGTAGTGAACAGGATTTTGATGAACCGAGTGGTTTGATGGACTGGGAAAGCCTAATGGATTTACAGGATGTATTAATCCATCACGAAAGTGTTTTATTAGTGAGTCCTGCACCTGTTTTTGGTGTAAAAATTATTGAAACCATTCAGGCAATTTTTAACACCTGCGGTGAACCTTTGGCAGTTGACGTAGAGAACTGGATGGCTCACGAAGGCGCAGCAAGAAAGCTTATCGACATATTTAAACGTGAAGATACGCCCAAAGAGACAATAATTCTCTCTGGAGATGTGCACTATTCGTTTTGCTTTTCTGTACAGGCAAGATTCGGTCGTCACCACAATCGAATTTGGCAACTGACTGCATCGGGTATTAAAAATGAGTTTCCAAAAGGGTTGCTGGCGATTCTAGAAAAATTGGATATCGCGCTATTCTCGACTTGGAGTCCGTTTAATATATTTACGAAACGCTGGCAGCTAGCTGTGTCAAAACACAAATCTGACTACGGCAATGGGCGCTACTTGGTGTCAGACTCGGCGATAAGCTTAGTGCGTATGGAGGAAGGTAAGCTGAAAAACTACACCTTACTGCATGGCACAGGTGAAGTGACGCAATTCGAACTGAACTAATCACGTAAGTATAGAAGCGCTAAACACAACTTTTGCTATAGTTACCTGTAAGTATAGTGACTTAAGTGGCATTTATGCTATCGATACTGCGCTTTTGTATGATGTGTCTTTGCTGGATATTAAACAATAACCAGAGCAAACGCATACTTTCTGTATGTCTGCTGTCCACTGCGTGTCACGCAGGAGCCAGCCCTGTTTTTACCGACACTTCGCAGATAATGCGCCGCTTCGACTATGAATCTGGGTTGAGCCAAGTAACAATCATGGCACTGACGGAGGACCAATTAGGCTATATTTGGATTGGTACTCAAGCAGGGCTCAATCGCTTTGATGGTCATGAGTTCAAGCAATTTACCAGTAAACAACAAGATCCCAATGCACTAGCCGGTGCATTTGTCACCGGGCTGTGTCACAGTGGAGAAACTGTCTGGATTGCAACAAGTACAGGTTTAAGTGCTTACCACACGGTAACAGGTCGATTTCAAAGCTTTTTGAAAGAAAATTATCAAGCGATCAGCTCTGATCGGGTAAAAAGCCTCAATTGCAGCGGAAACTATATATCGGTTTCAACTGAAAACCACGATTTTTATGTGATAGATAAAGTATCCCTCGTGCCTCAATCCATAAAATTAGAAGGTCGTTTTGCCAGTCATGCAATCACATATAATGGTCAGATTTACTATATCTCTGAGCGTGGTTTTATGACGTTCAGTATGCAATCAAGCAAAAGCGCGTTGCTGCTCGCCGGTGACTTTAAGTACTTGGCTTTACGTGGCGAGCGGGCGTTCTTGATCACAAAAGACAATAAACTGCTTAGCTACGATGTGCTGTACGAGCGTATCTTGTGGGAAATAGAGGTCGGTAGCCAAGCGGGTTTGGAGTTAAATACATTACACATATCGACAGATAAACTGTTTGTAGGAAGTAACTTTGGGGTATACCTATACGACTTAAAAGGTCAATTTAAAAAGCACTGGTTTAAACATGAGGGTCAAGGACTTGGCCTACAAGATAACAGTATTTTGTCCGTCCTTGTCGATAGCAACCAAGACTTGTGGTTTGGAACGGAAACCAGTGGCTTACACTTTATTAGTCAGTTAAGTGAAAACTTTGGGCACGTTAGCGCGTTTAACTACCCTGACAGGTCTCTTCCTGAGCCTGATATCAGAAATTTTGCACTGGATAGATACGACAGGTTGTGGCTGGCCACATCCTCAGGGTTATATTTTTTCGATGGCGCAGGGTTTGAGCAAGCTCAACAAGTATTTCCAAAAGTCTCTGTAATGGAAAGTGCGTTCATTACTAAATTACATATCCAAGGCGAGCATATGTGGATCGCGACACGAGGCTTGGGTATGTACCGTCTGAACATAGACAGCGGGGATTTAATTAATATCATTCCAGATATTGGCAAAGGCCCTGAACTGAGCTTCAATGATATCATTGAGTTTGAAGGCAAGGTATTAATGAGCTCTCGCACTATGGGGCTGCTTTACTTCAACGAAAAAACCAACAAGCTTGAACCCTTTTTGCCTTTTGAAGATAAGGCGCCCAGCCATGTTTCATCACTATTAAAACAGGGTGATGCCCTTATTTTTGGCAGCATTGGAGATGGTCTATTTAAATATGAAGACGGTACGCTTTTGCAGCTAACCATTGCGGACTCATTGGCGTCAAATATTGTATTTATGTTGCAAGAAGATAGTTTTGGCCGTATCTGGGCTGGGAGTGAAACAGGCATTTCGATAGTCGATAGTAACTTTTCCGTTGTTAAGGCGATAAAACGGTCTGATGGTTTGGCAAATAGCGCCATTTGGGCGCTTTTGTATGATAAACAAAATCATATTTGGTTTGGCACCAGTGGCGGATTGTCTCGAATCAATATCCATGACTTTAAAATTGATAACTTTTTTCCGGTAGATGGCGTACAAGGCAACGAGTTTAATTACAACGCAAGTTGGCTCGCTCCTGACGGTCGGGTTTTTATCGGAGGGTCGAACGGGTTTAACCAATTTCACCCAGAAGAGATCAAGATATCTCCAATAATAAGGCCGCTATTAATTTCTAATATTGAATTGTTAGGCCGTACACTTCACCCATCTAACAACAAAGAACTCAAATTGGCCCCAGAGCTGACTACGTATCTTGAACTTGAATATGACCAAGACATTGTTTCACTTCATTACTCAAGTTTGGATTATGGCTCAGAAGGCTTGAGGTTTTTCTATCGTATTTTAGGGCTTAGCGAACAATGGCTTAAGTTGGCCGATGGGGTTAGGCAGATAAACTTACTTAAGTTGGCGCCAGGAAAATATCAAGTACAGGCCTATACCATTAATCGCTTCAACCAAATTTCACCTGTACATCATTTTGACATTAGAATTAATGCGCCTTGGTGGTGGAATGATTATACAAAAGCAGGCTACTTTTTATTGTCGACATTGTTGCTCTTAGTGTGGTTTAGGCAGCGTCAAAAGCGATTTCAGCAGGTAGTTAATGACAATAAAATCATGAACGAATTACAAGAGCGTTTGGAGCTTTCCCTCTGGGCTAGCCAAGATGAGATGTGGGACTGGCACATAAGTACCAACAAAATTTATCGTCATAGTGTTAAACCACGCATCGCGTATGGACAGTGCAAGTCTACCATGTCGGTTCATGATGCTGTTCAGTTCATTCATCCAAAAGATTATATAAGCTGGGAGGAAAAGCTCGAGTCTTGCTTGGAGGGTGAGCAGGATACATATGAAATAGCGATTCGAGTAAAAACTGTTGACGATGATTGGACATGGGTACTTGAACGCGGAAAAGTGGTAAGTAGAGATTGCCATGGTAAGGTGGTGCGCCTTGCTGGTGCGCTAAAGGATATTGCAGAGCTCAAAGCGCACCAAAATGCATTGCAATCGTTAAATGAAGGTTTGGAGATTAAAGTTGCAGTTAGAACTGATGAGCTTTATCAAAAAAACCAAAAGCTTGAACAGGCGATGATTGAACTAAAACGCACTCAACAAGAGTTAATTGAAAGTGAAAAAATGGCGTCTTTGGGTAATGTTGTTGCTGGCATTGCCCATGAAATAAATACCCCTTTAGGAATTTCAATAACTGCGATTTCGTACAATCAAGAAAGCCTTAAAACAGTTGCGACCAAACTAGAAAATCAGACATTAAAACAGTCTGAATTGGAGTCATCGATTCAAGAGCAGCAAGAAGGCTATTTGCTTATGAGTCGTAATCTAGATCGTGCTAAAGAGTTAATTAGCAATTTTAAACAAGTTGCGGTTGACCACTCAAGCGAGGTGCAAAGGGAGATTAATGTTAAAGAGTATGTTGAAGATGTCTTTATATCACTCAGCCCTTTGGCAAATGGTAAGCAAATAACGTTGGCAATCAAGGGGGATGGAGAGATAAATGTAAACACTTACCCAGGTGCGTTATATCAAATACTAACCAATTTGTATAACAATACTATTTTGCATGGTTTTGAAGGCAAAGAGGAAGGAGAGGTGAGCGTCAATATTCAACAGCTGGAAGGGAGTTGGTCTTTGACATATAAAGATGATGGAATAGGCATGAATGAGCGAAGCCTAACCACGCTATTTGATCCCTTTGTGACAACAAAACGAAACCAAGGTGGATGTGGGTTAGGAATGCATATTGTTTATAACTTAGTTACTCAGTTATTAAAAGGAGAGATATCAGCTTGGTCGAAGCCTAATAAAGGTTTAGAAATAAAACTAAAAGTGCCAATTACCACTGATAGCCTTGTTTGAATATAGCCCTCCCTCATTAAAATGAGGAAGGGTGTCTAGACTATTTTAATTAATTTATATTAGTCGAAATATCTAAGTTAATATTGTCTTTTGCGATTTTCCAAATTTCAGTTACCCGGGTCGTTCCCCCGGTATTTCGGCAAACAACTTGAGCCGCTATTAATCCAGTTCTGGCATCATATTGGACTGCCTCATTGAAAGATAAGACATCGCTATAAAACCCTTTACTGTGTCTTGAAGCCAAAGAAAGGGGAGAATCACTTTCAATACTAGATGCAAAACAAAAACCATCTGGTTCACTATTATCAATATTTAATATTGCGCTGTAGCTTACATCTTGATAAAACCCTGGATAAAGGTGATCGCCCTCTGACCATAGAGCTGCCTCTATATTACTGTTTAACTTTACTTTTGGAGCGGGCGCCAATTTGTGTCTGAAAAAAGAAACAATGTCTGTGTTACCCGCACATTCTGCTTCAACATATTTTGCACTATATTCGTGACCCTTGGGAATTTCGGCAGTAAGTACTTTTCCCTCGATTCGCATACGAGACAATAGCTTGTCGGTGTTTTCATCATAGATAGCGGCTTTCTGACAAGGTGTGTTATTTAGATAATGCGGCGTGTAGACCCGTATATTATAGGCAGAACTTGACTGAGTGACCATGGCATCGATTGCGCCTTGGTCATAATAGGTTACCCGGCCCGCATTACCATCTGTATCGTAGAATAGGGTTCCAGCCAAACTTTTTGCACTCAATAAAATAGATAAGGGTATTATCATACTAGGTTTCATTTTTCATTCCTTTTACATGTTGTTAATAAATAACCTTACCCTGAGTATAATCAGATGTGAAGCAGTATTTTAATATCTCGATGTTTTATTTAAATCGAAATATAAAAGTATAAAATTAAAATTGCTTTGTAATATTTGTTATTTCTATTTTTCAAATGAGAGCGCATTGAACTACAGTTAGATGTGCCCTTAAAATTTCGGCTGAGGCAATATGAAAGAGCAAGAGTCAAGCTCTACGACGCATACTGTGTGTCGGGGTATGTTGCTTGTAAGTATGCATCCGGATTTTTATAAGCTTGTGAGCGAGTAGCTCCAACCAATATCGGAAGCTTTGTTTGCTAGTTCAAGGCGAGGGCGATGCCGGCTTTGGCATAAAGAACCTGCTGTTGCGCAAAGCACTTGAGGTTATCAGTTTAGGTTATGAAAAGGCTGTTATTACTCGGTATTTAATTGCACTTTGCACCAAGGTGAGTATGTCGTTACAGCGACCGTTCAATCAGGTACTAGGGGGAGAGTGAATGCCAATAAAAATCAAGGTTGCAGACACCACAAGTCTGATAGATGAATCTTTCAGGCTTAGATATAAAGTTTTTGTTGAGCAGGAAGGATACATTGAACCTAATTCTCAACAGCGCGTGTTTGATCGTTTTGATGCATTTCCAACCACATTTAATTTGGTCTCTATGCTTGATAACGTAGCTGTAGGTGCTTTTAGGTTAGCCATTGATAGCAGTCAAGGCTTACCAGCAGATAGCTACTATGACTTTAGACAGCATATTCCTGATGGTGCGGTTTTGATGCACGGCGGTATGTTTTGCATTGATCGAGAGTATCGCTCAGGTGGTATGGCAATGGGGCTTATTTTAATGGCCAGCTATCTTGCGATGACAAAAGGGGTGACCCACGTTGTTGCACCAATTAACCCAGCAATAGGTAATATGCTCAAGCGGATAGGTTTTAAACAAGTTGCAGACGAGTTTATGGATCCGCAAGTCAATATTGCAGTTTTGCCGCTTATTTTAGATGTCGCAGAAGTAAAAGATTTTTTTCTTAACTTTATAAGACAAAATGAGTTACATGATTTTCTTTGTGATTATCAAAGGTGGTTTTATAAAGCGGGTGAAACAATCATCTCTGCTGGGACCGAAGGAAATGAAGCATTTGTCATTATTGAAGGCGCTGCGCAAGTACAACTGCCTAATACGGATACTGTTGTAGCGACGGTAGAAGAAGGAGGAATGCTCGGAGAGTTAGCTTTAATTACTGATGAACCGAGGTCGGCAGATGTTATTGCTAAACAAGATGTTGTTGTTATGGTTATCAATAAAGATGTGTTTTTACATCGCTTTATGAATTCACCAGAACATGCATTAAAACTGCTAAAATTACTGGGTAACCGAACACAGGACATGCTCAAACAATTGCAGTTGAAAGATGGCTTAGGGAGTTAGTTGACTCGAAAAGAAAATAAGGACATGAGCACTATGTCATGTCCTAATCGGCGTGTAAGCTATTACATTACTCGCATGCCTGGCTCTGAGCCTTCATCAGGGTTCAGAATATAAATTTCTTTACCGCCAGGACCTGCCGCTAAAACCATGCCTTCAGACATGCCAAAGCGCATCTTGCGAGGTTTCAAATTCGCAACCATGACGGTGAGTTTGCCTTCGATGTCTTCAGGGGCGTACGCAGATTTAATACCAGCAAAGACCTGTCGAGTTTCTCCGCCTAAATCCAGTGTTAGTTTAAGTAACTTTTCAGCGCCTTCGACATGTTCAGCTTTAGCAATTTTAGCTACGCGTAAATCCACTTTTGCAAAATCATTAAATTCGATTTCATCTGCAATAGGCTCTTTAGCTAGCGGGCTATTTGGATCCAAAGCGGGTTTTGCTGGTTCTAAGCTTTCTTTTGAAGCATCTACCATGGCGTTAACCTTATCTAAATCGACGCGTTGCATCAGCGCTTTAAATTTATTGATGTCATGATTAATCAATGGCTCGGCCACGGTTTCCCAGCTTAACTCTGTTGCTAAGAACTGCTCAACATTTGCACTCATACCTGGCAGTACTGGCTTAAGGTACGTCAAGATGATTTTGAACATGTTTAGGCCAAGAGAGCAAACTTGGTGTGCACGCTCTTGCGTAGTTTCATCTTTAATGAGTACCCAAGGTGCTTCAGCATCGATGAATTGGTTTGCTTTATCAGCAAGCGTCATGATTTCACGGATAGCGCGGCTATACTCGCGGTTTTCATAATGGGTCGCAATGGTATCTGACACTGCACTAAATTCAGCCAACAACGCTTCATCCATAATTTCATTGCTAAGTTTGCCAGCAAACTTTTTAGTAATGAAACCCGCACAGCGGCTCGCAATATTTACAACTTTACCTACGAGATCTGAATTTACGCGCTGGGCAAAATCTTCAAGGTTTAAGTCTAAGTCAGTGATACCACTGTTTAGCTTCGCAGCGTAATAATAGCGCAGATATTCAGGGTCCAAATGTTCAAGGTAAGTACGAGCTTTAATGAACGTACCTTTCGACTTTGACATTTTTGCGCCATTTACTGTTACGAAGCCATGTGCGAATACATTGGTTGGCTTTCTAAACTCAGCGCCTTCAAGCATTGCAGGCCAAAACAAGCTGTGGAAATAAATGATGTCTTTGCCGATAAAGTGGTATAGCTCAGCGTCTGAGTCTTTACCCCAGAAAGCGTCAAAATCGATACCGCTTTTATCACACAGATTTTTAAAGCTAGCCATATAGCCAATCGGCGCATCTAGCCACACGTAAAAATATTTACCTGGCGCACCCGGTATTTCGAATCCAAAATAAGGAGCATCACGGCTGATATCCCACTGCTGTAAGCCTTCTGCAAACCATTCTTCCAGCTTATTTGCCATTTCAGCTTGTAGGCTGCCCGAATGTAGCCACTCTTTTAACATGCCTTCGAATGCTGGTAAGTCAAAGAAGAAATGCTCAGAGTCCTTTAATACTGGTGTTGCCCCAGACATTGCAGAGCGTGGCTCTTTCAGCTCAGTAGGGCTGTACGTCGCGCCACAAGCGTCACAGCTATCACCGTTTTGATCCGTAGCGTCACATGTAGGGCAGGTTCCTGTAACAAAGCGATCCGGTAAGAAGATGTTTTTCTCGGGATCAAACAACTGTGAAATCGTACGTTTTTTAATGTGGCCTTTGTCATTTAAGCGTGTATAAATAAGCTCACTTAATGCTTTATTTTCATCGCTGTGTGTGCTGTGGTAATTGTCAAAAACGATATTGAAATCAGCAAAGTCACGTTGTCTTTCTACGCTTACATTCTTGACCATTTCTTCAGGGGTGATGCCCTGCTTTTGTGCATTTAGCATGATTGGCGTGCCGTGTGCATCATCAGCACAAACATAGTACGCTTCGTGACCACGCATTTTTTGGAAGCGAGACCAAATATCAGTCTGAATGTATTCAAGTAAATGCCCTAAATGAGTTGGGCCATTTGCATATGGTAATGCACTTGTAATGAGAATTTTTCTCTTTGTCATAGTTTTCCCATGGTTAATTAGCCGCTTTGGCTAACGCCAGTGTAACTTTGACTCAATTTGGCGATGAAATTGAGCGCAATTTTTTAGTCCAACTGGATTATGCCCTAATAACGCGATTTTGACTGGTCTTAATTTATCGAATGTTACATAATTCCTGCGTTCTTTTCACCACCTGATGGCGTTTTATTTGTATGTTTGGCATCAAGAAGTTTTTTAGTAAAGAAGATCCAAGACAAACTGAAATTGTGAATATGTTAAATGGCTATCGTAGCGCCATTTTTCCGATGGGAATTCAAAGTGAATGGATTTCATCGATAGAAAAACAAAAGTCAGTTTATCAAATCACAATAACACTTCCTTTTGCTGCGCGTTCGCAACAGTTTGAACTGGAACAGCACCTGCGTAAAGACAACAACACTGACGCCAGCATTAAGATTGAAACAGCCATCCCATCTGCGTATAAATTTAAAAAGATCAAACATATTGTACTAATTGCGTCTGGGAAAGGCGGTGTGGGTAAATCCACGACCGCAGTTAATCTTGCGTTGGCGATGCAAGCTGAAGGAGCAAAAGTAGGATTGTTGGATGCCGACATTTACGGACCCTCAATTCCGTCGTTGTTAGGCTTGGTGGGGCAACAACCATCCGCAAAAGATGATAAAACTCTTAACCCTATGCAAAAATATGGCTTGAATACGATGTCTATTGGTTATTTGGTACCAGCCGAAAATGCCACTGTATGGCGGGGGCCAATGGCATCTCAAGCATTAAACCAGCTTTTAAATGAAACTGATTGGGGTGAACTCGATTATCTAATTGTGGATATGCCTCCAGGAACTGGAGACATTCAATTGACAATGACACAAAAGCTGCCCGCCAGTGGCGCAGTGATTATTACAACGCCGCAAGATCTTGCCTTGGCCGATGCGCAAAAAGGCATTGCGATGTTTTCACAGGTGAATCTGCCTATTATCGGCTTAATAGAAAACATGAGTTATTTTAATTGCCAGCATTGTGGTGGAAAAAATGCGTTGTTTGGTCAAGATGGCGGAAGTGAACTGGCAGCGCGACACGGTGTTCCATTACTTGCAGAAATTCCTTTGGATATTCAAATTCGTGAAGAGTCCGAAAAGGGGCATAATATTATCACTCAAGATACGAAAGTAGCTGAGCACTACACCTATTGCGCACAGCTTTTGGGTAGCATGCTCAACCTTCAATCTTCTAATGCGGCAGGCGTTGAGGTCGTTTTTTCAGATGATTAGGTTCACCTAAAACACCGAATTGAGGGTTTATTTCGTTTAGGAACTGGCAATTGTTTGCGTAGTCATCATACTTACCTATGTGGTTTTGGGGCGGCTTATTTTTTCATAGTTTGATGGGCATAATTGTAATAATCCAATTAAGCCGAAAGTCTAAATCACTTACTCAAGGAGGTGGGTATGTGGTTGTATATGAAACACATCGTGTTCTTTTTGTTTCTGCTCGTGAGTGGACAGAGTGCCTTTGCATCTCAAGAATATGTCATTGCGCAGTTTACCGATACGTCAAATGAACTGTCGGTTGATACTGTCATAGATCGCAGCGCTAGCTTCATACCTATAGGTGGTGAAGCTAAATTCGTCAAAGGAGAAACTCTTTGGGTCAAAGTTAGCGGCAAGCGTTATTCAAAAGATCTAGTTGCGATTATGAGCACAATTGAGGGTACTGTGAAGCTGTATCAGGTTTCAAGTGGTAAAATTGTTGCGTATAAATTGGTTTCCCCTGAAGTTGCTCACCTTGCTCCCAATCTACATATTTTACCTTCTATGGCGCTGTCAGATGGTCAGGCGCAATATGACGTTTATATAAAGGTTAAAGCCAAATATGGTGGCCTGCTTTCACTAGATGTGTTGTCTGAGAGTGAATATAGAAAAGCGTTGAATTCGCGATTATTTATCATAGGTGTCAGCAGCGGTATTCACTATTTTCTCGCTTTTTTCGTAGCTTTAATGGCGCTGTTTCAGTTGAGAAAAGGGCTGGCGGTATTAACCGCCTATTTTGTCTGCATCAGCGTTCATACTGGTGTTTATAGTGGTGCCAATAACTTAGTTTTCCCCAGTGAGGTTGCCAGCTATTTTGCAATTTACCAAAGCCAAATATACTTGCTGTCTTTAATTTTTGCAGTGTTATTTTTACATTACTTTATGGTATTGAAACGGGCCGAACCCAGATATATTCGCTTGGTGAATATTTCGGTTTGGCTTATTGCTGCATTGGCTGTGCTAGTGGCGCCACTTAATGCGCAGCACTCTTTAGTGTTTCATCTGCTCGGTAGCCTAATTTGCTGCTTGTTATATTTTGTCGTTCTGAAAAGTCAATTAGTAGAGCACAGAGATGAGGTTATGGCGCTGGTTCTGACTTGGCTACCGATTTTTGCATTAAAAGCGTATATATTTGTTAATCAATTTGGGATCTACTTACCGATAGATGACCCGATCGTAAACCACTTCCTTATTACCTCACATATTGTATTACTGGCTTTTTATTTATATTGGCATGACAAAAACAAAAAAAAGCAGCTTTTGTTTTATGCGACGCATGATAAAGATACAGGAGCACCTAACCGATATATGTTGCAGCAAAGTTTGGACTCGCTCGAAAAAAAAGGAAAAGAGCATACTTTGCTGTTATTTAGGCCACTGGTTTTGCAGACTATTCGATTGAACATGGGGTGGAGCTTTGCTAATACACATCTTAAAAAGCTATTAAGTAAAGTAAGCGAGCAATTAAACACCTATGGCAATGCCGTTACTGCTGAGCAAACAAACTCGCACACAGCCATATATCGATTGGATGATTCTCTTTTTGCGATTGTCTTACTTGGTAAATTTGAGCTGAGTCAAGTGGAGCAATTTGTTTGTATTTTATCAGCCAGCTTCGAAGACGGAATTGATTTTTGTGGAGACTTACTGGTCGACCAACTGGAAATAGGGGTGGCAAGTAATCCGATTCACGCTGCCAGTGCAGATTCATTGATCCAATGTGCGATGCAAGCTCTTGCCGCCAAACCAGCTGGGACGAATAAATGGCAGCTTTTCGATTTTGGTAACTCGATTGTATCTCAACGTCGCATTAAAATCGCATCGGCGTTAAAGGTTGCTATCGAACGTGAGCAGCTAAGTTTGTACCTTCAACCTCAATTGCATTTAGATTCTGGCAAAGTCTACGGTGCGGAGGCATTGCTTAGGTGGCACCACCCAGAACTAGGAGTTGTGCCTCCGAGTGAATTTATTCCGATTGCGGAGTCTTCAGGGATTGTGTTTGAATTAACAGAGTGGGTTGTCGAAACGGGGCTCAAGCAACAGGCCGAACTTGTTAAGCTGCTTGCATCACACACTCTTTCACTGAATATTTCTGGCAAAGATGTTGGCCGAAAAGAGCTTGCTGTTCAATTGATTGAACTGATTAATCAATATGCTCTGTCTCCCATTCAAATTGTGTTAGAAGTTACTGAGTCAGCGACAGTAGACAATGAGAGAACGCTGTATGACACCTTAGCTGATTATCGAAAAATTGGACTGAGAGTGGCTATTGACGACTTTGGAACAGGGTACTCATCTTTGGCTTATCTCAGCCAACTGGGGTTTGATAAACTAAAAATAGATAAACGTTTTGTCCTAGACCTTGAGAGTTCAAAGACCAATCAAACTATCTGTAAGGCTACCTGTGATATGGCACATAGTTTGGGCTCTGTGGTTGTTGCTGAGGGAATAGAAAGCGAGGGAAGCTACAGGCAGCTTCAATCATACCAATGTGAAATAGGCCAAGGTTATTTTATTTCAAGGCCGCTGCCGTTTGAAGAGTACAAAGCTTGGTTGCAAAGAATGATCGATGTTGAAGATGTTATACATTATCTAACATCTTAATCACTTTGTAACTTATAGCTTTGTATATTCATTGTGACTCAAAGAAAGTTGCTCTAAACAGTTAGACAGAATGCGTGCCAAGGCCATAAAATCGATCGGTTTGGGCAGCATATCTACCATACCAACTTCTACTAGGTGCTGTTTACTTAGCTCGTCAATATTAGCCGTCATCGCGATAATATGCGTGTGTTCGGCTTTAAGGTTTCTCTTGGCGATGGTTTTTGCTGCAGTAAGTCCATCCATGACAGGCATGATACTATCCATAAATATGATGTCGTAACATACTTGTTCACAATTATGAATTGCTATTTGGCCATTGCTAGCAATGTCAGGCTCTATATTGAATTTCTTTAAAAATGACGTCATCACTTTTTGATTGATGAGGTTGTCTTCTACCAAGAGTACACGTAGCTTGGATGCATCGAATTGGGCATGGGGGAGTGTTTTTTTGGGCGGTGGCATTTTTGCTTTTTGAAGAGGTAAATTTACAAAGAAGTGACTCCCTTCACCTAAGCTACTGGTAACTTTGATCTCGCCCTGCATTAACTCAATTAATTCTTTTACAATCGACATCCCAAGACCAGTGCCTCCAAAGTGGCTGCCGACTTCATTCTCTCCCTGTTTAAAAGGTTCAAATAAGTTACTGATACTTGTAGAAGACATCCCTATGCCTGTATCACGGACTTCAATGGTTAAATACAGACAAGAAGTAGACTCTTCACTGTGTACGTTTAGTTCTACAGCTCCGCTGTCGGTGAATTTTACGGCGTTGCTGATCAAATTTGTGATTATTTGGTTTAATCGGGTCGAATCACAATTTACCCAACAAGATTGAGAAAGGCTTATCTCATGCACAAATTGAACGTCTTTTTTACTGACTAGTTGTTTAGATAATTCGACTTGGTCATCTATGAGTGGCACGATATCGCAAGGCTGGCAAACGAGGGATAGCCCTTCTTGAGATATCTTTGAAAAGTCTAAAATCTCATTGACTAAGCCGGTCAAAATCGCGGTGCTACGAAGCGCTAGCTGAATGTCCTCGGTTTTTTTTGTGTAATTGTTTTCGTCCATGGCATTTAACAGTAGTCCATTAATGCCGTTCAGTGGGGTTCTCATTTCGTGGCTAATTTTGGCTAATAATAAACTGCGTTCACTCAATAGGCGCTCAGCTTCAAGTTTTTGCAGTTTTAGCTTCTCTCTTAGTTCCACGTCTGAGGTGATATCCTGTAAAGAGCCAATTAAGCTAGTGCATTCACCATGATGGAATTCAGCCTCACCGTGGCAAGAAACCCAAATAGTCCTATTTTGCTTTGTAGTTGCTCTTAATTCGAGGACCCAAGATTGGCCATAGTTGATTGCATCAGATATTGCCGTCGAAAATGTATCTCTGTGTGTGCCTTCACTGAAAAAACGCATCCATTGGGACAGTGTAGGGTTGTCGTCTAGGTTTAAATTATGGATCCGTTTAGTTTCGTTGCTCCAAAATACTTGCTGTGAAGGGAGGTCTATTCGCCAACTACCAATTGAAGCGACTTGCTCCATTTTTTCTAACGTTTTGTAATTACTTCTTAGCTTGCTTTCTGACTCTCTTCGCGCCAGTTCAAATCCCAACCATTGAGCAAATAGCTCCACATAATCAATATGCTCTGTTGTGAAAGGTGGGCTGATTTTAGCCGCGGAAAAATTAATCGTGCCAAATATACGATTGGCAACTCGAATCGGTGCGCCAATATAGGATTCTAGTTGGAAGTCTTGATAGCAAGGGTGTGTAGAGATTTCACTGCTTCCAGCGTGGTGAAAAGACAGTGCTTTGTCTGCATTGAGTGTATGTACACAATAGGTTCCGGTAAGGTCAAATTGGCAGTGAGGGGTGAGTTCCGGGTTCTCTGATTCAACATATAAAATGGTATATTGTGAATCTAGTACCTCGCTTACGATTGCGATTTCAAGGTCGAAAACCTCTAAGCCAAATTTTAGAAGGGCCTGTATTTTCTCATCGGTGCTTAAATTTTGTTTTGATACGATGTCATGGAATTGCCTTAAAAAACTCACTGTTTAAATCCTTCTTTTTACTAATAAATCACAAAGTATCGATGGGATAAGCTAGCCCATAGATTGGGGGTGACATAATATATTAAAAGAAGTTTAGCGCAATGTGGTATTTTATTAACACTAAAAGACACGAAATAGGCAAGGCCAAAAATCTAAGGCGCGGCGCTGTGAAGGGCGTGGCCTAGTGCGCTAAAGTAATCTTTTATTGCCGCAGAGATTAAGTTAATTTCGTCACCAATAAGAAAGCCGCCAGCTACTTCTAATTTTGAATTAATCACATCTGAAACGAGAAACTCGTTTTGAAATTCGAAATGCTGAGCAATAACACACTCAAAGGCACGTGCTGTTAGCTCCTGAGGCAGGCTGTAATACAGCTGCTGTGCTTGTTGATCTAAAGCTATACCGCGAGTGAAAAATGCACTGGGCTTTTTACCCTCACTGTTAAGCAGAACACGCTTGTATATATCATTGAGTAACTGATTGAGCGGGTGAGAAGTATTTGGGGTGGATGTTAGCCACTTTGCCGACGCAAAATCGCTAGCTGTGCAATGCTCAAAAAAATGTTTACAGATGTAGTGATCAAAGGCATGCCACCACTCGTGAGCAAGTGCTCCGCCACCAGCATTTTTGGCCAGTGCCAAAGTTCGTTTGGATGGAGCGTAATGAGCTTGTACACCCTTTTGTCCGCCGCTGCCAAAAGCCAAGTTAAGTGTTCCACGAAGGCCAATAGCTTTTGGCGGCAACGATAATATTTGAGCCAGATCAGCAAGCGAATCATAAAGTAGGTTTGCGGCAATATGCTGTTCTTCTTTACTGACCCAATTGCCAAGCACGATGGTTTTAAATCCAAAGGTTGATTTTAATTCATCAAAACAGACTTGATCTCCGTAGCGATAATCTGGACCGTTTCGTTTATAGCGTCTATGAAGTCTGCTGTTATTCATTCAGATATCGCTGTTTTACGTCGTCAGGCATAAACTTTGTCTGCTCATGGATCATGCCTGCAAGCAGATCATATAAGGAACCAACAGGCAATGATTCATAGTGACTTAAAAAATAAGCGCACGCTTCCAAAGTCGATAGGCTATGTAATTGTTCTGCTTTTCTAATGGTGTATTTGTTCTCAGGGATTGATGAAAAAGAAATCTTTTTTAAACGCGTTAACCAAGGGTTGAGCATGGCGATTTTATGTGTTTTTTTCCAAGTGCCATCTAATACAAAAAGATACTCAATCGTCTTTTGATGCCTGTTAATTGTTTCTACGGTTTCTGCATTTTGGTCTGGGTATAAAAGTGCACAGTTGCTGGTACGGGCAATCTGTTGTGCCGTAATAAAGTCCTCAGGAGACTCTCCTTGAAAAACCTCAATATTTGCGAGTTGTAATTTGAGTAATCGAACTGTATTTTTCGCCACGGATACTTCGCTTGGGTGCTGTAAAACGATAATTTTGGTTCTATTTTGCAGTTTTGGACAAACATAGTTGCAAACACATGTTTTTATAGAAAAGTGGCAAATATTACAGGTACTTCTTTTCATAAAGGCTTTTAACAGGTTACAGTGTGCTATATCTTAACATAATTTATAGTTGGCTTTGCTCTTGTTGCGACTCTTAACTAGCATATAGTTATGGCAAAGTGGCGGGTAATAGACAATAAAGGACTTTTATGGACACTAGAATTGATGAAACTTGCTTGGAAAACATGCAGTCTTTGTTGGGGGAGCAGTTCAACGATACTTTGGAGTTTTGTCTAAGTGAATTTGATAGATTGGCTAACGATGTAAAAGCCACTATTGATAATGACTTGGAAGCAGCGACCAGAAATGCTCACAGTTTAAAATCAAATGCAGCACAATTTGGGGCGATGAGTTTAGCGGATGTTGCCCGTAGTATAGAAATGGCGCTGATAGAAAATAATACTGAACATGCAAAGTCACAGGTAAGTGTGTTGTGTGATGAAGTGGTGTCATCAAAAGCGCTACTGCAACACTGGTTAACTTCAAGTGTATAAAAATTTGGGTAGATAACGCCTTTTTTCCCTTGCAAGAGGCTGTATTGTAACTCAATACAGCCGAGTTTTCGTAGCCGTCTGTTTGTCAGTAAATTATACAACATTTGACCCTTTCCAATTGTCCAATCTCTGGTTATGCTACTCCTGAAATGAGGGAGAAATTATGCATAAAATAAGTAAAAGCAATAAATTAAATGGGGTGTGTTACGACATTCGAGGGCCTGTATTGTCTCAAGCTCAAAAAATGGAAGATGAAGGTGTCAAAGTACTCAAATTAAATGTTGGGAATCCCGCCGCATTTGGTTTTGATATGCCTGAAGATATGCATAGAGACATCATTCGAAATTT
Organism: Pseudoalteromonas sp. Of7M-16; assembly: GCF_022347805.1. Taxonomy (NCBI): domain Bacteria; kingdom Pseudomonadati; phylum Pseudomonadota; class Gammaproteobacteria; order Alteromonadales; family Pseudoalteromonadaceae; genus Pseudoalteromonas; species Pseudoalteromonas sp. Of7M-16. The sequence continues at coordinate 112,420 of NZ_JAKRFY010000019.1, forward strand.
ACGTCAAGGGCAGGGCTATTGTGATTCAAAGGGCCTGTATTCAGCCAGAGTTGCAGTTTACCAGTATTATCAGCAAAAAGGTTTCCCAAATATCAGTGTCGACAATACGTTTATCGGCAATGGCGTCAGTGAGCTTATCCAAATGGTCACGCAGGCATTGCTTAATGATGGCGATGAAGTATTGATCCCCGCTCCAGATTATCCACTTTGGACGGCATCAGTAAAACTATCCGGTGGCGTACCTGTGCATTATATGTGTGATGAATGTGCTGATTGGTTCCCAGATATCGCTGATATTCGAGAAAAAATCACAAGTAAAACAAAAGCATTGGTTTTAATAAATCCAAATAACCCAACTGGAGCGGTTTATAGTAAAGCCCTTTTGGAACAATTATTGGATGTTGCCAGAGAGCATAAGTTACTTGTGTTAAGTGATGAGATTTACGAAAAAATTCTATTTGATGGTGTTGAGCATTTCTCAGTGGGGTCGCTATGCGACGATCTGCCAATTATAACTTTTAATGGCTTAGCCAAAACATATCGTGCGGCTGGGTTAAGAATGGGGTGGATGGTTGCGAGCGGGAAAATCTCGGCCATGACAGATTTGCTTGAAGGTTTAAATATGCTCGCCTCAATGCGGCTCTGTGCCAATGTCCCTGCTCAGTTTGCCATTCAGCAGGCGCTTGGTGGTGTACAGTCTATCGATGATCTATTGTTGCCGGGTGGAAGATTGTACGAACAACGTAATATCGCATGGCAAGGTTTGAATGATATTCAGGGAATATCCTGTGTAAAGCCAAAAGGGGCCTTGTATGCGTTTGCCAAATTCGACACTAAGCATTTTAACGTTAAAAATGATGAACTCATGGTGTTAGATTTATTGCGAGAAGAAAAAATATTGTTAGTTCATGGCCGTGCATTTAACTGGCCATCGCCAGATCATTTCAGGTTAGTTTTTTTACCGCATAAAGATGAATTAGAACCCGCCTTGCAATCTATGCAACGCTTTTTCGATCATTATCGTCAGTAGACGTAAAACAGGCCCTTAAAAAGGGCCTTGCTTAATGCTCAGCAATGTTAGTTACAAACCGACTATACAGTGTTGGCAAGTTTTCTAGTATTGCTGCTTTCCCTAACACATCGTGTGTTTCTAGAGCTTCATAAATTGTGCTCAGTGAGACGTGATCCATCATGGCTTTAGATGTCTCAATGTGACTGATATGCCAAGGCTCCTCAGCGACACCACCTCTAAATTTGTCATAAGGTCTGAAAAACCCAAATTGCTGTAGAGAGCTGTCAAGCCAACACGCAAAGTCATAAAACGGGCCGTCAATTTGATATTCCCACGGTTCCAGCTGCAGAGACTGCCCCGGCTGCAGGTAGTTGCTAGCGTAAACATCTAAATCACTGCCAAAGTGATGACGACTGGTTCCTGGAAGTGCAGAAAAGAGCATAATCGCTTCGACAATTTTTGCATCGCTTAAGGCTGAAATGTCGACGGTGTCGCTATTTCGGTCAAGGACTGGACGTTTCCCACTAAATTTAGCGTTCCAAATCATGCTTTGGCGATGAAAGTCTCGATAAGACGAAGCAATGGTAAAATCAAAACCAGCTGATTTGGCTGCGTTGTTTAGAGCGTTTAAGCTCTCAACTACTTGCGCATGTACAAGTCGCCCTTGATAATCTACTAGGTGTGTTTGATCTAGCCCGAGTGCTTGTCTCTGCGCAATGTTCATTTGGGGTTTGCCAATAACTTTTCCAGTATGGACTCATAAATGAGTGCTAAGTCATCGAGTGACTTGGTACACACGTGTTCATCTACTTGATGGATAGTTTTATTAATTGGGCCAAGTTCAATTACTTTGCAGCCTGTTTGTGCAATAAATCGTCCATCAGAGGTTCCGCCAGTTGTTTCGGCATTGGCGGTGATGCCTGTGACTTCTTTAATTGCATCGAGCGTGACATTGAGTAATTCGCCTGGCTCAGTTAAAAACGGCAGGCCATTAACTGTCCAGTTGAGTTCGTAGTCTAGCTGGTGTGCTTTGAGTATATCATTGACGCCTTTTTGTAGGTCCTCGACGCTCAACTCTGTGCTAAATCTAAAGTTAAATTGAACCTCGACTGTGCCTGGAATCACATTGCCTGCGCCAGTTCCACCGTGAATATTAGAAATCTGAAAGCTGGTTGCAGGGAAGTATGCGTTGCCAGTATCCCATACTTTGCCGCTTAGTTCGGCCAAAGCAGGTGCAACATCATGAATTGGGTTCTTTGCTAAGTGGGGGTAGGCAACATGACCTTGAATGCCTTTCACTGTTAAGTGACCGGTTAACGAACCACGCCTACCATTCTTTACAACGTCACCAAGCGTATCTCTTGAAGATGGCTCGCCAACTAAACACATATCTATTTTTTCATTACGTGCTTCAAGCAGATCCACCACTTTTGTTGTGCCATTGATAAAGGGGCCTTCTTCATCAGAGGTAATTAAGAAACTAATTGACCCTTTGTGGTTAGGGTGTTTTGCCACAAAACGCTCGGTTGCTACTACCATGGCGGCAAGTGAGCCTTTCATATCGGCCGCTCCTCGACCATGCAAAATCCCATTCTCGACCAGCCCAGCAAAAGGAGGGTGTCGCCAATCTTTTTCGTTACCTACCGGTACAACATCAGTGTGACCAGCAAAACAAAAGTGTGGACCTTCCGTTCCCTTTCGCGCCCAAGTGTTGAGCGTATCAATGAAAAAGTGCTCTTCAATGTTGAAACCTAGTGTTTCAAGGCGGCTGTTGATCAGGTTTTGGCAACCTGCATCTTCAGGGGTGACAGAAGGGCGCTGGATCAGCGCTGAAGCGAGTTCTATAACATCACTTAGAGGTTGTTGGCTCATTTAAATATCTCTTGATACTGTGCTGCTTTAAAGCCAACATGTAGTTCAGTATTACGCTGTAAAATAGGGCGCTTAATCATCGCTGGAGATTCTAGCATATACTGTTTCGCCGATGTTTCATTTAAATTCTGTTTTTGTTCGTCACTCAGCGCGCGATATGTAGTACCACGTTTGTTTAACACTGCTTCCCAACCCAGTTGCTCAACAAAGCTGTCTAATAACTCGGGGGTCAAGCCATCTTTTCGGTAGTCGTGAAAAGTGAATTCAACGTTGTTGTCTTGGAGAAACTTTTTGGCTTTTTTGATGGTGTCACAATTTGGAATGCCGTATAAAACTATACTCATAATTTACTAGCTCTTGATAATGTTATGAGCGGGTCTTTGCCCGCATTGACCTGATTCAAAGGATAATAACATGGCCCCAACTTATCTGCATTTAGAATTACTAAGGTACCGGTAATAAACAAATCTTGGGGTATATCGTAATAACAGAGAATGTCCCCAGACTTAATGTGCTTTTTACCAATACTGTGTTTTAGTAGGTTTTCCATCTTCTGATATTCGCTTGGAATATTTAAATGCAGAAGCAAATGTAATCCAGAGTCTGCGCGGATCACAAATTCACATCCTTGCTGGCTGACTTTTACAATGTTTCCATTGCAAGGGGATATCATAAGTGCTTGATTCATTTTAACGCACACGCCGCTGCCAACCATTCCTGATGAAAATAGTGAGAGTGGATGCTGTGTTAATGGAAATACTTTGCCAGTAAAAGGGCTTGCGATGTGTAGCAGTGGGTTTGCTATTTGCGTAATTGGTGCATAGTTAATTGGTTTAGAAAAAATCATTAAACAAAAAGGTAACCGTCTTTTCTGAGAGCTTGAATTGCGTTATTGAGTTGTTGTTCTTTAACCAGAATATAGTCCGTATCGTAAGTTGATATGGAAAAAATAGAAACATTTGCACTGGCCAATACACCGGATATGTTTGACATAATGCCGGTAAGAGAAAAGCCCAAGGGACCAATAATTTCAATCGCGCGCCAATAAGGCTCAGCTGCAAAACTTTCGATATCGATGTCGGATGGGCACACAATTGAAAGCTCTTCACTTGTTTTGGCAATGAAGAATATGTCTGATTTAAGCACATTAGTAGGGATGCCTGCATCGCTATCTAGGCTGTGAATCGTAAAGTCTTGTTGTAGTACCTGTAGCGTTTGTTTTGACATACTTGCGCTCTAACTGCATCGACTCATTCATAGTATAGGCAAGTAAAGTGAAAAGAAACCCTTTTTATTTAGGGAGTAGAAGTTTCTACTCCCTTGATACACTTAAGAAAGGCCTATTACGGGCGCTGGGCTGCTTGGATAGCTGTTAATGCAATTGTGTATACGATGTCATCAACGAGAGCTCCTCGGCTCAAGTCATTGACAGGCTTTCGCATACCTTGAAGCATTGGGCCTATACTGATCAAGTCAGCACTTCGCTGCACAGCTTTATAGGTGGTATTACCAGTGTTCAAATCAGGGAACACGAATACAGTTGCCTTGCCCGCAACTTTGCTGTTTGGCGCTTTCTTGCGAGCAACATTTTCCATAATGGCGGCATCGTATTGAAGAGGTCCGTCAATATCAAGATCTGGACGTTTTTGTTGAGCCAACTTGGTCGCTTCACGCACTTTGTCAACATCGGCACCTTGGCCAGAAGTACCAGTACTATAGCTAATCATTGCCACTTTTGGTTCGATGCCAAATGCCGCCGCAGAATCTGCCGACTGAATTGCAATATCAGCAAGTTGCTCTGCCGTGGGATCTGGGTTAATGGCGCAGTCACCATAAACTAGCACTTGATCCGGTAATAGCATGAAGAACACTGAGCTCACTAACGATGAGTCAGGTGCAGTTTTGATGAGCTGCAACGGAGGGCGTATGGTGTTTGCAGTTGTATTAACTGCACCGGATACTAGGCCGTCAACCTCATCTTCGGCTAACATCATGGTACCCAAGACCACGTTGTCTTGCAGTTGCTCCGCAGCGACTACTTCAGTAAGTCCTTTGTTCTTACGAAGCTCAACCATTGGCGCAATATAGTTGTCAATCGCTTTTTGTGGGTCGAGTATCGTGACGTTTTCGTTCAAAACCACACCTTGCTGCGCAGCAATACGTTGAATTTCGTCATGATCACCAAGTAAGACTGTTTTGGCGATTCCTCGCTCTCCACAAATTGCAGCCGCTTTGATGGTGCGAGGTTCATTGCCTTCAGGCAACACAATCGTTTTGTTGGCTTGGCGAGCTTGATCGGTCAACATAAACCTGAATGCTGGTGGAGATAGTTTGCGAGTACGAGCGATCCCCTGTGAAAGGCTATCAAGCCAGTCTGGATCAATATGATCGGCATTGTGCTGTTTTACTTTATCGATACGTTGCTCGTCATCTGCAGGCACTTCCATATTGAAATTATGTAAAAGTAATGACGTGCGCCATGTATCCGCTTCGGTCGCAAGGATCGGTAATCCCGTGTTCATAGCTTGCTCACAAAGCTCCATTATACGAGGCTCAGGTTTAAAGCCACCAGTTAACAGTATGGCGCCAAGCTTTGTGCCGTTCATTGCTGATAAACAGGCTGCAACCAATATATCTGAACGGTCGCCAGGTGTAACGAGCAACGCGCCTGGTGTGAAGTGATTCAGAATATTTGATACGGTTCGTGCACAGAATGTCACTCGGCGCAGTCGTCTATGCGCCATATCACCTGAGTTTATCACTTCTGCCTGTAGATATTCGCTTAAATCTCTCACTCGAGGCGCTACTAAATCAAAATCCCAGGGAATAGCGCCTAGTAACATAAACGGGTGCTTGCGGAAGATTGGCAGTGAGGCTAAACGATTCATCTCGTTTTCGAGTTGATCAGGCTCGTGCTGATCGACCAAATCTGCTCTCGCCCGGCCATCTTCATCAAGAGGAGCATTAACTTTGTTAAAAATACATCCTAAAACACGTGCATGGTCAATTCCGCCATAGTTGCCTGAGGCAATTTCTAGGCGATCTTCAAGCTGATCATTTGTGTCATTTCCCGGGGTTAATACAAATACGATATCTGCGCCCAATGTTTGTGCTATCTCACGGTTTACTCTGCCCGCGTAGGGTTGTTTCCGTGTAGGTACCATACCTTCTATGATGGCTACTTCGTCGTCTTGTACACTGCTTTCAAAGCGCTCAACGATTTCTTCCAATAAGTCATCGCCTTTACCGTCACCGATCATTTGCTCTGCATAGTGCAACTCAAATGGAGTGGGGGGGGCAATTGATGATCCTTGTTTGATAATTAACGTCGACTTTTCAGGGCCTACATCGGCATTACGAGGTTGAGCAATTGGTTTGAAAAAATTAACTTTAACCGCCTTTTGCTCTAGTGCGCGGACTAACCCGACAGAAACAGATGTTAAACCAACCCCAGTTGAGATTGGGATAAGCATGATCCTACGACCCATAGTTATTGCTCCCCAGCAAGCATGGCTGCATCTTGCGCGATAACAAGCTCTTCATTGGTTGGAATTACAAGGGCGGTTGGTGCTGACACACCATCAGTGATTACCCCTTCATTACCGAAGCGAGCAGCTAAGTTTTGCTCGTTATTTAGTTTAAAGCCGAGGAAGCTAAGCTGTTTTAAAACACTTGCACGAATTACGTCTGAGTTTTCGCCTATCCCACCAGTAAACACAAGTGCATCAATGCCACCTAATGGTACCGCAAAACTCGCGATTTGCTTTGCTAGTCTGAAACAGAAAATATCTAGCGCTAGTTGAGCTTTTTCGTGGCCTTGTGCTGCACTTTCTTCAATTGTACGGCAGTCGTTAGATAACTCACTGAGACCGAGTAAGCCGCTTTCTTTATTTAACAAAGTGTCTATTTGCTTTGCTGTATAGTTTAGTTGATTGACCAAATACGCGAATAAACCAGGGTCAATATCACCACTTCGAGTGCCCATTACAAGCCCTTCAAGAGGCGTTAAGCCCATACTGGTGTCTACTGATTTACCATCCTTAACAGCACAGACTGAGCAGCCATTGCCAAGGTGTGCAGTAACAATTCTAGATGGTTTCTCATTTAAGCCTAATTGTTTGATAGCTTGTGCCGATACGAAATAGTGGCTGGTGCCATGAAAGCCGTAGCGTCTGATGCCGTGTTTTTCATACAATGGATAAGGTAGCGCATACAGGAACGCTGTTGGTTCCATGGTTTGGTGAAAAGCGGTGTCAAATACTGCTATCTGGGGTAGTTTGGAAAACGCTGCGCTTGCAGCTTCTATACCCAGTAAGTTGGCTGGGTTGTGTAATGGTGCAAGGTTTGCAGTTTGTTTGATAGCTTCAAGGACAGTGTCGGTGATTAAAGCCGATTTGGTAAAGTGCTCACCGCCGTGAACGACGCGGTGTCCTACAGCGACAAGTTGCTGGTCAAGTTTGAGTGATTTAACTAAGTCGACCAGCTTATTAATGGCGACTTCATGTGCGTCTCCATTAGACAAAGAGATAATGTGCTTTTGGCCATTAACTTTGTATTTGATTTGAGGTGAGGCTTCACCTAAACGTTCCGCTAACCCGGATAAATGCTCTTTTGCAGAGCTAGAGTCTATGATTGCAAATTTGAGGCTAGAACTGCCACAATTGAGGACCAAAACATGCGACGATGACATAATGACTTTCCGTTTTGACAATAAGAGTAGTTGCGTATTAAGCTAAATGGTGAAGTTCAATCAGCATTACACTTAATACTAAGGTATAATTGACATGTATGACCGTAATTTTACCTTATTTTTTTGAGAAAAGTTAGCACCTAGGAGTTATGATGCAGAAAAGTCTTATTTCACAAGTGCAACTGGGCCGACAATATGCCAAAGAGTGGCCAATGCGTAAGGAACTTGCTCCTCTATTTCCTGAATTTAGGGTGATAAAGGCAACAGAGTTGGCATTACAAACCATGCCTATACTTGCGTTATTCACTGTGTTTTTTCAAACCAGTCAACTAGGAATGGACTATCTACCTCAGTCAATTGCAATCGCTTTATTCTTTTTAACATTACCTGTGCAAGGTTTGTTGTGGTTAGGGAAGCGATGTGATACTTCATTAAATCCCGCGTTATCTTCATGGTATCGAGATTTATATCAAAAAATGGTCGCAAATGGTTACCAAGGGAATATATGCACACGAAAACCCACATACAGAGAGTTAGCAAAACTACTCAGTGATATGTTTGAAAAAATGGATAAAGCATTTACTAAAGAAAACTTGTAGTTTTGATTGCGCACATCTGAAAAGGTGTGCGTAGACAAAATAAACGCCAAAAAGCGTTTCATGCCTAGTGGCAACATATACGCAGAAAAACACTTCTCCTTGGGCTGGAAAGCTCTTTATTGGTACAGCCTTTGACATAGCAAGTAAAGAGGTGAACCAAGGCGCCAAACACTTTATCACTTTACTTGTCGACATAGGTTAGATTATTCATTTATGTCAATTCTGTTGCGCCTATGAAGAGGTAGTTGTGGCTATCATACTGGGATTTATATTCCCTTTATAGTCGCCCAAGCCTCTTATGCAGAGTTTAACGTTTACACAAAATGCGCTTAGTCATTGGAATTACAATTAAGTTTAAATGCAGTATGTAGGTCTTTGGTGCAATTGAAAGTATTCTTCTCTGGATGTGACAAAAGCAACATCAACTACAGCTATCAGTGTTTGGACCGCTAATTAGCTAATAAACGATCCAACTTCCGACATCAAGACGATTGCTTTTTATACTGAGTAATCAAAAAAGAAAATGTAATTTGGTGTGTGGGATTTTGAGCTAATTGTTCAAAATGAGAAGCTTTAAACTTCCATGCAAATGGCGTCATCTTTATTAAGTTTTCCGCAACATCTACTGCTACCTTATGACTTTCTTCCACTAATGTTTGCTCAATCACTTCAAAACCTTCGGGGCAGGGAGGTGCGTCGTGTAAACGCACATCTTCATATATTTTTTGCTTCAGTTCAAAGAGGTGTTTGGGTCCCGGTCCTACGACAATTAGCGTCCCATCTTGTTGTAATAATCTTTTTGACTCATGGGAAAAAACTGGGGCGAAAATACTCAAAACGATATCTGTTTCGGCCTCTTTGAAAGGGGCATCTTTGCTTGATGCAACGCTAAAGTGTGGTTTGCTATAGCGCTTTGAGGCATATTTTACAGCGGGTTTACTGATATCCAATCCATATACAGAGGCTGAATCAGGAAGTGCAGCTGCCACAGCTTGGGTGTAAAAGCCTTCTCCACACCCTAAGTCTACAACCATTTTGGGTGACTTTTTAGCGATCAACTCGGCAAGGGATTGTTGTAAAAAAGCATAGTGGTTAGTCGCGAAGAATGCGCGCCTTGCCTGCACCATGTCTAAATTATCTCCTGGGTGTTTAGAGCGTTTAAATTGCACTGGAAGAAGGTTTATATAGCCTTCTTTTGCAAAGTCGAATTGATGACGATTTTTGCAGCTCAGTGTGTTGCCTGCTTGATTTAATTGCTCTGAGCAAATGGGGCAGCGATAATCTAATGTCATCTATCTAAGTATTCCTGATCGTAAAAAGTTCTGACCCAATGGGGCCGATAGGTGATCATCAATGTGATTGCCATACCATTTAACATGGCTTCTGGAAACCACATGATCACCGAGTAAAACAAATAATTATATTGAAGTGTCTGCCAGTCATATTGGCCTAAAGACCAATAGTAGAGGCTTGTCAGCACTATTTTACTCGCTGCGACAAGGCCAGCGCAAATGAAAGCACAAACAAAAATATAAATAAAAAAGTGTCTAGGTAAGTAGTGGTAACAAATAGCAAATAACGCATAGCTTATATAAACAGGAACAATACCCGTTAAAAGCCAGAAAGAGAAAAATTCAATTGAGTTTTCTGCAAATGCGTAATAAAGCAGTGAAGCGAGCAATGTACTGAGTAACGAAAGCCGCCACCCTAACACTAAGGTAACAGCGGTTATCGCTAAAATATGGATATCTAAAAACGGTAAAATTCCTGCTTTTACTTGCCATAAAATAGCCATAACAAGTGCACAACATAAAACGCCTGTTTGTCTCTGCGGAGTTTTGAGCAATGTAAAAAATTGCGTTTTATCAAAACTGATTGCAAATGCGAGCAAACAAAACAGCGCTGTTGTCATTAACTGTTACCTATTATATGTACTAGGTTAACCACCTTATATGCTTAAACGTCAAAAGTGGCCCAAATTGGAGCATGGTCTGACGGCTTTTCAATACCTCTGAGCTCATAGTCGATATCGCTTTCGGTACAAGATGCCATCAGGCTATTAGTTGCGAGTACCACATCTATACGTAAACCACGGTTATCGTTAAAGCCTTTAGAGCGATAGTCAAACCACGAATATTTATCTTGTGCGTCAGGAGTAAGCTCTCGGAAAGTATCTTTTAAACCCCAATCCATAAGCGTTTTTAACCATTCGCGCTCTTCAGGTTGGAAAGAACATTTACCAGTTTTCAACCAACGCTTCATATTGGGTTCGCCAATGCCAATATCTTCGTCTGTCGGGGAAATATTTATATCACCCATAACAATAAGGTTAGCGTCTGGAGATTCATTCGTATTGAGGTGGGTCATTAAATCTTTATAAAATTGGCGTTTGTACGGGAACTTTGTTTCATGACTGATGTTATCTCCCTGAGGGAAGTAGCCATTCATCACAGTCACTTCCTGGCCATTATCGCTTTCAAATACACCAGTGATCATACGTTTTTGTGCTTCTTCTGTATCCGTCGCAAATCCTTTTTGAATAGATTTAGCTGGCTTTTTTGACATAAGCGCGACACCGTAATGGGCCTTTTGGCCATGAAAGTAGACGTGATAGCCCATCGCTTCGACATCATCGATAGGGAATGCTTCATCGTGTACTTTGATTTCCTGTAAGCCGATTACATCTGGCTGGTGTTTGTCTATTAAAGCTTGTAGCTGGTGGAGTCTAGCTCTGAGGCCATTGATATTGAAAGAGATTATTTTCATAAATAAGATTCGTCAATAAATAAAAGCGAGTGTATCACTTTTGCTGCCCAGATAGGTGAAAAGTTTACTGTTTCACATCTCTAGATTGTTAAAGTTTGCGATCTATTTAAAGAGTTAAAGCTGAACGATTATGAATATGTTAATTGATCATTAAATGTTCAGGAAAGTTTAATTTTATCATTTACAGAGTGAAATCTGGTTATATAATGCGCAGCAATTCGTTCATTTGAGGTAAATTATGTTTAAGTCTTTCACTGTTGCAGCTCTTATTTCTCTAACATCAACGACAGTTTTTGCATCTGAAGCACACAGTTTTAAAGCTGATGACGCTTCAACAATTTCTAAAGTGTGTGAAGTAGCGGCAAATCAGGGTCTAAGCGCAGCTCGTAAAGAAGGTGCACGACATGGTGTATTTATTTCTCGCTTTTCTGAAACTGTAAGATGTAATGGTGAAGATATTCGTACATTTGCAAAAGCTCACAATGAAGTTCAAACAGAAAAACAAGCTAGCAAATCAAAATTAGTTGCAAAAAATACTTCAGTAGCAACTGAATTATGCATGAAGGCGGCTAAAGAGGGCTTAGACAGCTTAAAAGTATACCGTGGTCAAGCTAGAAGTCTTAAATGTAACGATTTACCAGTTAAGCAGTTTGTTCAGCAAATAAACAAAACTGCACTGTAAGTATTAAAGACAAAATACTTAGATTAAGCCCAGCAAACTTGCTGGGCTTTTTGATTTCTATTTCTAAACTTCAATTTAAGCTCCCGATTTCACCCTGCCAATTCGTTTACATTTTGTAAATTAAACAGCTCTAAAATGTATTTTTATTGTTTTTTCTATGTGTTATAAAGGTTAAAAAGATGTTTTTAATACACTACGGAGAATAAAGATAATGAGAAAGGGGATTACGCTAATTGCATCTGCAGTAGGTATTGCTTTACTTGGGGGGGCAAGCCCAAGTTTTGCAAACGACAATGAAGTAGAACGTATTGAGATCACAGGATCTCATATCAAACGTTCTGATTTAGAAGGGCCTTCGCCAATTCAAACAATCTCCGCAGGAGATTTGGCTGCAACGGGCTCAACAGATCTAATAGGCGCTTTACAAAAATTACCAGTGGCTGGTGCAGGTACGTTTAGTACACAAGGTAATTCAAGTGATGACACTGCAAATGGCGGTTCAAGTGTTGCATTGAGAGGCTTAGGCGCGTCTTCAACGTTGGTTTTAATCAATGGTCGAAGAGTCGCGGTTAGCCCTTTTGCCAAAGATATTGAAACGTCTTTCGTTGATTTAAACACAATACCTGTCTCGTCAGTAAAACGCATTGACGTACTAAAAGATGGTGCGTCAGCAACCTATGGTTCAGATGCTGTTGCAGGTGTTATTAATATTATTTTACGTGACGATATTGATGGTTTTGAAATTGCCGGAAAAATATCTGATACAGCTGATGGTGGAGCAGAAGAAGAAAACTTCACGTTGCTATGGGGCAGCTCTACAGATAAAGGGCATCACAACTTTTCACTAGATTATTTTAAGCGTGGCGATGTGTTTTATGCTGATAGAGATTATGCATCTACGGCAGATCAGAGATTTCGCGGTGGTAATAATGCACTGAGTTCATCGGGTATTCCAGGCAGCATCGAAGTTGTACGAAGCCAAGTCACTGATGCGCAGTGGGAAGCGCTTCCTGTCACACGAGTCGAAGATGACGGAACGAAAGTAAGACAGACAATTTTTGCCGATGTGTGGGGCAATGATAAATGCCCTGAAAACATGATAATTGGTGATATTTGTCGTTATGATTACGCCCCTCACATGACCCTTATTCCGTCTACTGAACGGATCAGCTTTAACTACAATGGTGTTCAAGAGATCATGGATGGTGTGGAAGGGTTTGCTGAGTTTTCAGCTCAACATACTTCCACGTTTATTCAAGGTGCGGCGAGTCCAAGTTTTACTGAATTGAACATGGCAGGGGACAACCCAAATCATCCATTGGCAGATCAGCCTGATCACTTCTTACATGGCGTAGATATATCTATGCGACGACGTACAGTAGATATTGGTAATCGTAAAAAGGACGTGGATTCGGAGTATTACCGCGCTGTTATGGGAATGCGAGGTGAGTTTAAAGAGTGGGAGTGGGAATTTGCTTACTCAGCCATCCGTTCAAGTGCGGTTGAAAAAGGCTTTGATGGTTTTCCTAATAAATTAAGAGCACAAGCTGAAATAGACAACGGCAACTGGAACCCGTTTGAGCCGAGCCAAAACTCTCAAGCTACATTAGATAGAATTGAAACAACCACGACGCGTTATGGTGCATCAACAATGCAGTCGTTTGATGCGACAGTCTCAGGTGAATTATTCGAACTTGGTGACGGGTATGTGGCCGCAGCATTTGGTCTAGAGCATCGCTATGAAAAAATCGAAGATAACCCTGACAGTCAGTACTTGAATGGCGAAATATTTGGTACTGAAGCAACGCAGGCAAATGGAGATAGAGACAATACAGCTTTATTTGCCGAATTTATCGTGCCAGCCACTGAAAATTTGGAACTACAGTTGGCACTACGTTATGAAGATTATAGTGATTTTGGTAACACAACTGATCCAAAAGTTGCTTTCCGTTGGACGCCAATAGAAGAAATAGTAGTGCGAGGTTCTTGGGGCACCGCATTTAGAGCACCTTCACTGGTACAGCTCCATTTAGGTAGAACCGATGAATCACCAAGTGTGATTGACCGAGAGCGCTGTAAAATTACGAAGGATCCATTGGATTGTGAACCGTTTGAGTACACGGCTGAAGTGGCTGGTAACAAAAACTTACAGCCAGAAGAGTCTACCAACTATAACTTAGGTATTGTTTGGCAAGCTACAGATGACTTTAGTGTCGGTATTGATTACTGGAATTACGATCAGGACAACCTAATTAAAAAAATAGGTGCTCAAGATATTGTCGACTGTTGTGGTGATGATCCTAAATTAGTTGTGCGTGAAGCGAGCACTGGTGGCACGCCTGGGCGTATTCGACTGATCAATGATACGTTCGTCAACATCGGTGGCAGAAAAACGGATGGTGTTGATATCGATTTGGAATACCGATTGCCGACAAAGGACATGGGCGAATTTAAGTTTGGCTATAACGTAACTTATGTCTTGAACTTTGACGAAGAGCTTATTCGAACAGATGAAAATGGTAATTCGGTATCAGTTATTGAAGATGAAAATGGTGAATACCAACATCCTGATCTGCGTTGGAATGCGCGTGTAGATTGGGCTCTTGATGACTGGGTAGCAAACTTTAGCGTCAATTACATCAACTCTTACAATGACTTGGCTGATAGCGATGGTAATAAGTTTGAGATAGATTCTTGGACAACTATAGATACCAGCGTTACGTATATTGGTTATGAGCAGTTAACAGTGACTGTTGGTGCTGCTAACCTGACGAATGAAGAAGCACCATTTGCACCTTCTGAGTCTATGGGGGTAGACAATAAAACACACAGTATATTGGGGCGTCAGGCTTACTTAAAGTTCGCTTATAAGTTTTAAATAGCTTAAACCTCTCAAACGCCCGATAAAACAGCCGGTTTTATCGGGCGTTTTTTATTTTGAGCCTAGCATCTTGATGAAATGGGCTCAGAGTAAAAATTCTTATCGTGATTTTTCTTCAACAATCTTCACATCAAACCTATGCTTAATCCTAAAACATTAAGAGATAAATATTATGCATTCAAGCAGGTTTATAGTGATGGGCGTAGTGCAAGGAGTCGGGTTTAGGTACCACACAAAGATAAAAGCGTCCGCGTTAGGGCTAGTTGGCTACGCAAAAAATTTACCGGATAGAAGTGTTGAAGTGATTGCGATAGGGCATATTGAAAAAATTTCAGAACTAGCATCTTGGCTGGAAAAGGGGCCGACAATGGCAAAGGTTGAATCGGTGACAAGAGAAGATATTGATGTAGAAATGACAGAAAACTTCGAAATATTTTAAAATTATTTATTTTTTTACGGATGCTGAGAGATATTTTTTTCGTACACTATTTTGTACGTTTTTGCGAAGAGTGTGAAAATAATACAGTATTACAAATAAAAAAGAGGCCGTTTAGCCTCTTTTTTTCAATAATCATGAGCGATTAACGCTCACCTTGGCCTTTGTAATCGCGCGCTGTGTAGCCAGTATATAGCTGACGAGGGCGACCAATTTTGTGACCAGCTTGAGAAAGCATTTCGTTCCAGTGAGAAATCCAACCAACAGTACGAGACATTGCAAAGATAACTGTGAACATGCTTGTTGGAATACCAATCGCTTTAAGAATGATACCTGAGTAGAAGTCTACGTTCGGGTAAAGCTTCTTCTCGATGAAGTACGGGTCTTCAAGAGCAATTTGCTCAAGTTTCATTGCAACGTCTAGCAGTGGATCTTGAATATTTAGCTCTTTCAGTACTTCATGACACGTTTGGCGCATTACTGTAGCACGCGGATCAAAGTTCTTGTAAACACGGTGACCAAAGCCCATTAGACGGAACGGATCGTTCTTGTCTTTTGCTTTTGCTACGTATTCGTCGATACGGTCAACAGAACCAATTTCTTCAAGCATTGTTAGACATGCTTCGTTTGCACCACCGTGTGCCGGGCCCCATAGTGAAGCAATACCAGCTGCAATACATGCATATGGATTTGCGCCTGAAGAACCAGCAAGACGCACAGTTGATGTAGATGCATTTTGCTCGTGGTCAGCGTGAAGCATGAAAATACGATCCATTGCTTTAGCTAATACAGGGCTAACTTTGTATTCTTCAGCCGGTACAGAGAACATCATATGTAGGAAGTTTTCTGCGTAGCTAAGGTCGTTACGAGGGTAAACAAACGGCTGGCCTACGTTGTATTTGTACGCCATAGCTGCAATAGTTGGCAGTTTTGCAACTAACTTAGTTGCACAGCGCATACGCTGCTCTGAGTCTGAAATATCCAAATCGTCGTGATAGAAAGATGAAAGCGCACCCACTACACCACACAGCATTGCCATAGGGTGTGAATCAACACGGAAGCCTTGGAAGAATGCAGCAATCTTCTCGTGCATCATTGTGTTGCGAGTGATCTCGTCAGAGAAGGTTTCTAGCTGCTCTGCGTTTGGTAGTTCACCGTTTAATAGTAAGTAGCAAAGCTCAATGTAGTTTGAGTTTTCTGCAAGTTGTTCGATCGGGTAGCCGCGGTGAAGAAGTACACCTTTAGCACCATCGATGTAAGTAATAGATGATTCACAAGAGCCAGTCGACATGAAACCAGGGTCGTATGTGAAGAAGCCGTGGGCACCTAAAGTACGAACGTCGATAACGTCTTGGCCTGCTGTACCAGAGTGGATCGGTAGTTCGATTGGATCGTGCCCATCAATATGGACTGTGGCTTTCTTATCTGCCATCTATTTATCTCCTATGAAATAACAACATTCTGATTGTTATGTTGTGATACTAATGTTAAGCAAATTCAGATCATTGTAACTTATAAATGGGGTGAAAAGTCAATTTTTCTAAGAATTATGCAAAAATGTATAATAAGTATTCTAACTAGATTAAATATTATACCATTGGCTAATTCGCAAGCGTACGAAACTAAACAAGAATTGTAAAAACACGCATAGCCTTATATACTGTCAACGGTTTTATACCGTGTCGTCTGTGGGTAAACCTATTTTTACATCGAAGTTTTACAGGCAAGTGATCTTTTAAGTGTTTAAACAGGTTTATCTAGAGTGTGCCATTTGTGCATGTCGTGCAAGTGGGTTGATAAAAACAAGTAGATGAAGCTCTTATCGAGCAAAGATGGGCAAGTAACTGTGAAAAAGCAAAGACCTGTAAATCTAGATCTTACGACTATATCTATGCCAGCAACGGCAAAGGCGTCGATCTTACATCGTGTCACTGGTGTCGCGTTGTTCTTCGCGTTGACTTTTGTCATTTGGGCGTGGTCTGAATCTCTCTCTTCTCCTGAAGGTTTTGAATTTGTGAAAGGGCTAATGACTGGCTTTATTGCGAAATTCATTGCGTGGGGCACCTTGGCTGTATTGTCTTACCACATCATTGGCGGTATCCGTCATATGATCCAAGACATGGGCCACTGGGAAGAGTTAGAGTCGGGCAATGCAAGTGCTAAAATTGCAATCGCCATTTGGGTAATCGTTGCGATTCTTGGTGGAGTGTGGATATGGTCTTAAATCAAGCAACTCTGAAACGTGATGGTGTACAAGATTATGTATCACTTCGCGCAACAGCATTAATCATTGCAGCATATGCTGTATTTATCGTGGGCTACTTAGCGTTAACTCCTGAATTAACGTATGAAGCGTGGACTGGGCTATTTGACAACCTAGCCATGAAAGCTGCAACTATTATTACACTCGTTTGTATAATGGTTCATACTCGTATTGGTCTTTGGCAGGTTTTAACTGACTACGTCAACTGTGCAACAATGCGTTCAGTTTTAGGCTTTGTATTAAATCTAATGGCACTTGCATATGTTGCTGTTGGTTTGTTTGTTCTGTGGGGTGTTTAAGTGAAATATAATGTCCGTGAATTTGATGCTGTAGTTGTCGGAGCCGGCGGTGCGGGTATGCGTGCTGCGCTTGCTATTTCTGAGTCAGGCAAGACATGTGCTCTTATCTCTAAAGTATTCCCAACTCGTTCTCACACAGTTTCTGCGCAAGGTGGTATTACGGTAGCACTTGGTAATTCTCATGAAGATAACTGGGAATGGCACATGTACGATACTGTTAAAGGATCTGATTACATCGGTGACCAAGACGCTATCGAGTACATGACTAAAACGGGTCCAGAAGCTATTACTGAATTAGAAAACATGGGTTTACCATTTTCACGTTTTGAAAATGGCCGTGTTTATCAGCGTCCTTTCGGTGGTCAGTCTAAAAACTTTGGTGGTGAGCAGGCTGCGCGTACAGCTGCGGCTGCTGACCGTACTGGTCACGCGTTACTTCACTGCCTTTACCAGCAAAATGTTAAAAACAAGACAAACGTATTCTCTGAGTGGTATGCATTAGACCTTGTTAAAAATGACAAGGGCGATGTAGTTGGTGTTACTGCGATCGAAATCGAGACTGGTGAAGTAGTTTACTTCAAGTCTAAAGCTGTTGTACTAGCGACAGGTGGTGCAGGTCGTATTTACGCTTCAACAACCAACGCTCACATCAATACTGGTGATGGTGTTGGTATGGCCGTTCGTGCAGGCATCGGCATGCAAGACATGGAAATGTGGCAGTTCCACCCGACCGGTATTGCTGGCGCGGGTACGCTAGTAACAGAAGGTTGTCGTGGTGAAGGTGGTTATCTTCTAAATAAAGACGGCGAGCGTTTCATGGAACGTTATGCACCTAACGCGAAAGACCTTGCTGGTCGTGACGTTGTTGCACGTGCGATGATGACTGAAATCCGTGAAGGTCGTGGTTGTGACGGTCCTTGGGGTACTCACATTAAGCTTAAACTTGACCACTTAGGTGAAGAAATGCTTAACCTACGCCTTCCAGGTGTATGTGATCTATCTAAGACATTTGCTCACGTAGACCCTGCTGAAGAGCCAATCCCAGTAATCCCAACGTGTCACTACATGATGGGTGGTGTGCCTACTAACGTAAATGGTCAGGTGCTAGACGTAGATAGCAATGGCAATGAGCGTATTGTAGAAGGTCTGTTTGCAGTAGGTGAAATCGCTTGTGTATCTGTACACGGCGCGAACCGTCTAGGCGGTAACTCACTACTTGACTTAGTTGTATTTGGTCGTGCAGCGGGTAACTTCTTAGGCACCTACTTGAAAGACTTTGAGTCCACTGGTGAAGCGTCTAAAGACGATGTAGATGAAGCATTTGCTCGCTACAATCGTTGGGAGTCTTCTGAGGTTGGCAAAGGTGAAGACCCAGTTCAAATCAAGAAAGATTTGCAAGAGTGTATGCAGCTTAACTTCTCAGTATTCCGTGAAGGTGATGCAATGGCTGACGGTCTTAAAGAGCTTAAAGAGATCCGTGATCGTCTTCAGTATGCGCGTCTTGACGACAAGTCAACTGAGTTCAACACTCAACGTATCGAGTGTTTAGAACTTGATAACTTGATGGAAACAGCATACTCAACTGCAGTTGCTGCAAACTTCCGTACAGAAAGCCGTGGTGCTCACTCTAGATTTGACTTCCCTGAGCGTGATGATGAGAACTGGCTATGCCACTCAATGTATCACCCACAAAGTGAGTCAATGACAAAGCGTGATGTTAACTTTGCGCCGACTACACGTGAAGCATTCCCACCTAAAGCTCGTACGTACTAGGAGTTAAACGATGGCAACAGCAACTTTAGAATTATCTGTTTATCGTTACAACCCAGATGTTGATACTGCACCTCGTATGCAGGAATACAAACTTGAGGTTGAAGAAGGCCGTGACATGATGGTGCTTGATGCACTACTTATGTTGAAAGAGCAAGACTCAACACTTTCTTTCCGTCGTTCATGTCGTGAAGGTGTATGTGGTTCTGATGGTGTAAACATGAATGGTAAAAATGGCCTTGCATGTATTACACCACTGTCAGCTCTACAGAAGAACGGCAAAGGTAAAATTATCATTCGTCCATTACCTGGTCTTCCAGTAATTCGTGACTTGGTAATTGACATGAGTCAGTTCTACACTCAATACGAAAAAGTAAAACCTTACTTGATCAATGATAAGCCAACAGGTGGCGAAGAGCGTCTTCAAAGTCTTGAAGATCGTGAAAAGCTTGATGGTTTATATGAGTGTATTTTATGTGCATGTTGTTCAACTTCATGCCCATCATTCTGGTGGAATCCAGATAAATTTATCGGTCCTGCTGGACTTCTTCACGCGTACCGTTTCTTGGCTGATAGCCGCGATACAGCAACTGAAGAGCGTTTGGCTGGTCTTGATGACGCGTTCAGCGTATTCCGTTGTCACAGTATCATGAACTGTGTTAGCGTTTGTCCAAAAGGTTTGAATCCAACCAAAGCAATTGGACATATTAAATCTATGCTATTAAACCGTTCGGTTTAAGGCTTAGTATTATCTTAAGGTGGCATGGAGGACATGCCATCTTGTTTTCGTTTAAGTTTAAGTTTCTGCGCTAGAGAAAAGGGCTAATAAATGCACGAAGGTGTGATGAAAGCATGGCTGGAATCTTCTCACTTATACGGCGGCAACGTTGCATATGTAGAAGATTTATATGAGGCGTATCTAGATGATGCGGCTTCAGTGCCAGAAGAATGGCGAGAAGTGTTTGATCAACTACCTAAAGTAGAAGGTGTTGATGTTGATATTAAACATTCCGATGTAAGAGCACAATTTGCTGAGCTTGCTAAGAACAAACACAGAGAAGTAGTAGTTTCTGCAGAAGGTGCGGCAGATGCAAAACAAGTGCGTGTGTTGCAGCTTATTAATGCATTTAGATTTAGGGGCCACCAAAACGCCAATCTAGACCCATTGGGTTTATGGCAACGTGACCGAGTGAGAGAGCTCGAGTTGGCTTACCACGATTTAGATGATGTGGATCTCGATAAAGAATTCAATATTGGCTCTTTTGCTTGTGGCAAAGAGACAATGAAATTAAAAGATTTATACGCTGCACTTAAGTCCACATATTGTGGTTCTGTAGGCGCAGAGTACATGCACATCACATCAACCGAAGAAAAGCGCTGGTTACAACAACGCTTAGAAGCCGGTTTCTCAAAGCCCCAATTCAGCAAAGAAAACAAACTACGCTTATTGCAAGGCTTAATCGCAGCTGATGGCCTTGAAAAGTATCTTGGTGCTAAATTCCCAGGTGCAAAGCGCTTCTCACTGGAAGGTGGTGACGCACTAGTACCAATGCTTAAAGAGCTTGTGCATAGAGCAGGTGAAAGCGGCCAAGAAGAAGTTGTAATTGGTATGGCGCACCGTGGTCGTCTAAACGTACTAGTTAACGTTTTAGGTAAGAATCCACAGGAATTATTCGACGAATTCGCTGGTAAATACGGCGAGTCGGCAGGTTCTGGTGACGTTAAGTACCACATGGGTTTCTCTTCTGATTTCTCAACTCAGGGTGGCGATGTTCATATGGCATTGGCATTTAACCCGTCTCACTTAGAAATCGTAAATCCAGTGGTAATGGGCTCAGTAAGAGCACGTCTAGACCGTTTAAACTGTGCTAGTGGTTCTAAAGCATTGCCAATCACCATTCACGGTGACTCAGCAATCGCTGGACAAGGTGTTGTACAAGAGACCTTTAACTTGTCTAAGACACGTGCTTACGGCGTAGGTGGTACTGTACGTATCGTTGTAAATAACCAAGTTGGTTTTACAACGTCTAAGGCAGAAGATACACGTTCTACTGAGTACTGTACTGACATTGCTAAGATGGTTCAGGCACCAATTTTCCACGTTAACTCTGACGATCCTGAAGCGGTTGCATTTGTAACACAAGTTGCACTTGACTTCCGAAACAAGTTCAAACGTGATGTTGTCATTGATTTAGTATGTTACCGTCGTCATGGTCACAATGAAGCTGATGAGCCAAATGCAACTCAGCCTCTAATGTATCAAAAGATCAAAAAGCACCCAGTACCTCGTCAATTATATTCGGACAAGTTGGTAGCTGAAGGTGTACTTTCTGCGCAAGAAGCTAAGCAATTAGCTGACGATTACCGCAACGGTTTAGACAATGGTGAGTGTGTTGTTGCTGAAATTCAGCCTGAAACGAAGCATTCGTCAGAATGGTCTAAGTACGTAGGTCACGATTGGGATACACCTTACGAGACTGAAGTTTCGGTAGACAAGCTAAAAGAACTTGGTGAAAAAGTTGCTAGCTACCCTGAAGATCACAAAGCGCAATCTCGTGTTAAGAAAATCTACGATGATCGTAAAGCGATGGCTACAGGCGATAAACCACTTGATTGGGGTATGGCTGAAACACTTGCATACGCGACAATGGTTGATCAAGGCACTGACATTCGCTTAACAGGTCAAGATTCTGGTCGTGGTACTTTTTTCCACCGCCACGCAGTTGTTCACAACCAAGTTGATGCTTCTACCTACCTACCGCTGCAAAATATCAGCCCTGAGCAGGGTACTTTTGAGGTTTATGACTCAGTACTTTCTGAAGAAGCAGTACTTGCATTCGAATATGGTTATGCAACAGCTGAGCCTACTTCACTTGTTCTTTGGGAAGCGCAGTTCGGTGACTTTGCAAACGGTGCTCAGGTTGTATTTGACCAGTTCTTAAGTTCTGGTGAGCAGAAGTGGGGCCGTCTATGTGGCTTAACTCTGTTACTTCCTCATGGTTATGAAGGTCAAGGTCCTGAACACAGTTCTGCGCGTCTAGAGCGTTACCTACAGCTTTGTGCTGACCACAACATGCAAGTATGTGTTCCAACAACTCCTGCACAGGTTTATGCAATGTTACGTCGTCAATCAGTTCGTCCTTTGCGTCGTCCATTGATTGTTATGACGCCAAAGTCATTGCTGCGTCATCCTTTAGCAGTTTCAAGTTTGGAAGAGCTTTCTGACGGCGTATTCCACAATATGATCGATGAAATTGATGATATTAAACCTGAAAATGTTGAGCGTGTTGTATTCTGTAGCGGTAAAGTTTACTACGAACTACTTCAAGAGCGTCGCAAGCTTGAGCTAAACAATGTTGCTATCGTACGTGTTGAGCAGTTATATCCGTTCCCTCATAAAGAGATGGACGAGGTTATGGCTCGCTACCAGCATGTTAAAGATTTCGTATGGTGTCAGGAAGAGCCACAGAACCAAGGTGCTTGGTACTGCTCTCAACACCATTTCTGGGAAGCAATCCCAACTGGTGCAAACCTAACTTATGCTGGTCGTAAGGCTTCAGCTGCACCTGCTTGTGGTTATATGTCTACCCATACTAAAGAACAAAACGCGTTGATTGCTGACGCATTAACAATTAAAAAATAAGGAATAAGAGATGACAACCGAAATTAAGGTGCCTGTTCTTCCTGAGTCAGTTGCAGACGCAACCGTTGCAACTTGGCATGTAAGCGTTGGTGATACGGTTAGCCGTGACCAAAACCTAGTTGACATTGAAACTGACAAAGTCGTTTTAGAAGTTGTTGCACCTGAAGACGGTGTAATTGTTGCTATTTCTGAAGAAGAAGGCGCAACTGTATTAGGTGAGCAAGTAATTGCACAAATCGGTGCTGCAGGTGCAGCACCAGCTCAATCAAATGAACAACCAGCAGCGCCAGCAGCGGCGCCAGCAGCAGAAGGTAAAGAAGTGGACATTAAAGTACCAGTACTTCCAGAGTCAGTAGCAGACGCTACAATCGCAACTTGGCACGTACAACCAGGTGAGGCTGTAAGCCGTGACCAGAACCTAGTTGACATCGAAACTGACAAAGTTGTTTTAGAAGTTGTTGCACCGGAAGACGGTGTGATGGGTGAACACTTGCATGCTGAAGGCGATACAGTTCTTGGCGAGCAGGTTATTGGCAAGCTTTCAGCAGGTGGCGCACCAGCAGCTCCAGATCAATCAGACGCAGCTCCTGCAGCATCTGACGAAAATGCTGACGTACTAACTCCGTCAGTTCGTCGTCTAATTGCAGAAAAAGGTCTTGATGCTTCTCAAATTAAAGGCTCTGGTAAAGGCGGTCGTATCACTAAAGAAGATGTTGATGCGTTCTTGAAAGCTCCAGCAGCTAAGCCTGCAGCAGCTCCAGCTAAAGCAGCGGCAGCACCTGCGGCACCAGTTGGTGATCGTACACAAAAACGTGTTCCTATGACTCGTTTACGTAAGACAATTGCTAATCGTCTTCTAGAAGCGAAGAACTCTACAGCAATGTTAACTACGTTCAACGAAGTTAACATGAAACCAATCATGGATCTTCGTAAGCAATATAAAGATGTATTCGAAGAGCGTCACGGCATTCGTCTTGGCTTCATGTCTTTCTACGTGAAAGCTGTAACAGAAGCACTTAAGCGTTTCCCTGAAGTAAATGCATCAATCGACGGTGATGACATCGTATACCACAACTACTTCGACATCAGCATCGCTGTTTCTACACCTCGTGGTCTAGTAACACCAGTTCTTCGTGACTGTGATAAGCTGTCAGTTGCTGAAATCGAAAAGGGTATTCGTGAGCTAGCACTTAAAGGTCGTGACGGCAAACTTACAGTTGACGATATGACTGGTGGTAACTTCACTATCACAAATGGTGGTGTATTCGGTTCACTACTTTCTACGCCTATCATCAACCTACCTCAGTCTTCGATTCTAGGTATGCATAAGATCCAAGAGCGTCCGATGGCAGTAAACGGTAAAGTAGAAATTTTACCTATGATGTACCTAGCGCTTTCTTACGACCACCGTCAAATCGATGGTAAAGAATCAGTTGGTTTCTTAGTAACAATCAAAGAATTACTAGAAGATCCAACTCGTCTACTTCTAGACGTTTAAGCGAAAGATTAAATCTTAAGCTGTATGTGTGCAATTAAGCAACATACGGCTTTTTTTTTGCGCCTTTGGTCTAACTGGGGTTTTCTTACTACGCCTTGGGATCTATACTATGGGCGCAATTTGGGATAGCTGATTATTTGCATAAATATTCAGCATTTTTAGTATAAAAAATTGGATAAAGCATCATGAATTTGCATGAGTATCAGGCAAAACAACTTTTTGCCGAATATGGTTTACCTGTATCTGAGGGTTACGCTTGTGACACTCCTCAGGAAGCAGTTGAAGCTGCTGGTAAGATTGGTGGCGACAAGTGGGTCGTTAAATGTCAAGTACACGCGGGTGGCCGTGGTAAAGCTGGCGGTGTTAAGCTAGCTGATAGCAAAGACGAGATCCGCGCATTTGCTGAAAACTGGTTAGGTAAAAACCTAGTGACTTACCAGACTGACGAAAAAGGTCAGCCTGTTGCTAAGATCCTTGTTGAAAGCTGCACTGATATTGCAAATGAGCTATACCTTGGTGCTGTTGTTGACCGTGCTTCACGTAAAATCGTGTTCATGGCATCAACTGAAGGTGGTGTAGAAATCGAGCAAGTTGCTGAAGAAACACCAGAGCTAATTCACAAAGCTGAAATCGATCCACTAGTAGGCCCTCAGGCATACCAAGGTCGTGAGCTTGGCTTCAAGCTTGGTCTTAACCCAGCTCAGATTAAACAGTTCACTAAGATCTTCCTAGGTCTAGCGAACATGTTCATCGATCATGACTTTGCACTTCTAGAGATCAACCCTCTAGTAATCACTGACGAAAACAACCTACACTGCCTAGACGGTAAGATTGGTGTTGATGGCAACGCGCTATTCCGTCAGCCTAAGATCCGTGAATTCCACGATCCTTCACAAGAAGATGCACGTGAAGCTCACGCTGCAAGCTTCGAGTTAAACTACGTTGCTTTAGACGGTAACGTTGGTTGTATGGTTAACGGTGCTGGCCTTGCAATGGGTACAATGGACATCGTAAACCTACACGGCGGTAAGCCAGCTAACTTCCTTGACGTTGGTGGCGGCGCGACTAAAGAACGTGTATCTGAAGCATTCAAGATCATCCTTTCAGATGACAACGTGAAAGCAGTACTAGTAAACATCTTCGGTGGTATCGTTCGTTGTGACATGATCGCTGAAGGTATCATTGGTGCAGTTAAAGAAGTTGGTGTAAGCGTACCAGTAGTCGTACGTCTTGAAGGTACTAACGCTGAAGCTGGCCGTGAAGTACTAGCTAACTCTGGTCTTGACATCATCGCTGCTGAATCACTAACAGATGCTGCAGAGAAAGTAGTTGCTGCTGCGGAGGGCAAATAATGTCTGTACTAATTAATAAAGATACTAAAGTAATCTGTCAGGGTTTCACTGGTGGCCAGGGTACTTTCCACTCTGAGCAAGCTATCCAGTACGGTACGCAAATGGTTGGTGGTGTATCACCAGGTAAAGGCGGCCAAACTCACCTAGGTCTTCCAGTATTCAACACTGTACGTGAAGCTGTAGAAGCTACTGGTGCAACTGCAACAGTGATCTACGTACCAGCTGCATTCTGTAAAGACGCTATCTTAGAAGCTATCGACGGTGGCATCAAGCTAATCGTTTGTATCACTGAAGGCATCCCTACACTTGATATGGTTGATGTTAAAGTGAAGCTAGAAGAAACTGGCGTTCGTATGATCGGTCCTAACTGCCCAGGTGTTATCACTCCGGGTGAATGTAAGATTGGTATCATGCCTGGTCACATCCACTTACCAGGTAAAGTAGGTATCGTATCTCGTTCAGGTACTCTTACTTACGAAGCAGTTAAGCAAACTACTGATGCTGGTTTCGGTCAGTCTACGTGTGTTGGTATCGGTGGTGATCCAATCCCAGGTACTAACTTCATCGACGTACTAGAAATGTTCCAGAACGATCCTAAGACAGAAGCAATCGTAATGATTGGTGAGATCGGTGGTACAGCAGAAGAAGAAGCTGCAGAGTACATCAAACATAACGTGACTAAGCCAGTTGTTTCATACATCGCTGGTGTTACTGCTCCTCCGGGCAAGCGTATGGGTCACGCAGGTGCAATCATCTCAGGTGGTAAAGGTACTGCTGATGAGAAGTTCGCAGCTCTAGAAGAAGCAGGCGTTAAGACTGTTCGCTCTCTAGCTGAGATCGGTTCTGCACTTAAAGAAAAAGCTGGTTGGTAATTACATTACCTCTCAGGTAAAAGGCTCCTTAGGGAGCCTTTTTTGTTTAATACCGCCGCCCTGAACTTCGCACGATGTCACCTTGAACTTCGCACGATGTCACCTTGAACTTCGCACGATGTCACCCTGAACTTCGCAGCATGTCATCCTGAACTTCGCACGACGTCACCCTGAACTTCGCAGAATGTCACCCTGAACTTCGCACGACGTCACCTTGAACTTCGCACGATGTCACCCTGAACTTCGCACGATGTCACCCTGAACTTCGCACGATGTCACCCTGAACTTCGCACGATGTCATCCTGAACTTGATTCAAGATCCATATTCTCAATATTAGCTACGTTTTAGAGGCGATGACCTCAACAACTGTCAAAGCTACCCATTTCCCCGAGTAGAAAAATGCGGGCTTTGTCATTGGACTTTTGAACCTGACTTGCGTACTAGGAAGCGTCTTTGCCGCCTTAATTTGTTGTAGGTCTTTGCAATTTAGACCCTGAAACAAGTTCAGGGTGACGGAGACGGGGGAATGTGTTTGGGCTGTTTATCGTGCTAAGTAAGCCTTTACGCCTAGTCGTTTTACATCGCCGCTGTCCTTTGAACTTAGACCCTGAAACAAGTTCAGGGTGACGGAGAGGGGGAATGTGGTTGAGTTAATTATCGTGGTCGGTAGCCCTTTACACTTAGTCGTATTACATCGCTGTTGTCC
>NZ_JAKRFY010000020.1:0-138102 GCF_022347805.1 Pseudoalteromonas sp. Of7M-16
AAAATGTAAGTGGTCGCACATTTACATTAGCAGAAGCTGAGAAGTGCCTTATTTCTATCTTGTTTTTATACTTGGTGCACTTGCATGTTGAATTCGGCAAATGTAACTCGACAGTTTTTCCTAGTTATTGGGACGTTTATAAGAAATTACATGGCGTCAATACTACTAACCATGACTGTACAGTTTATCAGCCTGCAAAATGTGCCTGTCCCATTTTTTCTATTTTTTCCTCCTGTCCCATTTTTTCCTCCTGTCCCATTTTTTCCTCCTGTCCCATTTTTTCCTCCTGTCCCATTTTTCCCCTTCCATTTTTTCTTTATTTATTTCTTTATTTCCTCAATCGGTTCACCCAAATTTTATCCACGGTATTACTTAAACCCAACATATCAAATGAGATAAAGCTTCAAAAAGTGCATTTTTTAATCATTCTTACTCAATGAATTCAATAAAAAATAAAATTTTTATAAAAATAATTATTTAATACTGCTCAACAGTCTTTCGAGGCTAAAATATTAAAAAATGCATAAATTTAAGCTCAAGTTGAGAATAATTAATAGTTGACAGTGTTGTAATAATTATATTTAGAGCAATGAATCGGACCATTTATAGTTTTATTCAATTTTTTAATGAACAAATCACATGCTTAAGTGAGATAGAGAAGAAAATTGTCGTTTTTATTCTACAAAAGTATAACAAATCAGCTTCTTGTGTATTTGTGGGTATTTAGTCTTCTGTTTTGAATAAAAATTCAGGTCTGTTTTTGCCGCTATCGATGACTTTTTTGTTTTTTCAATTAATGAGTTACAAACCTAGGATCGCCTCGTTGTTTTGATGTTATTTTTCGTATTTTTTCTTGCTAAGATGCCCCCGTTTTTTACTTACAGAATTAGGAAGGACTTAGGATGAAGTTAAAACATACATTCATATCTTTATGCGCTGTTGCAAGTTTGGTTGCTTGTAATAGTATCTCTTCAGACTCAAAACCACTTTCTGCAGGAAGTCTTTCAACTGAGCGAGCTGAAACTGAAACAACAGTGGTATTTATTCATGGTGCACATTTGCGAGGCTCTGCTTGGCAACCTGTGGTAACGGAATTGAAAAATGCTCAAATCATTCCATATATCTTAGACTTGCCTGGACGTGATAATAAGGTGGCACCAAAAACCATCACCTTAAACCACGCAGCTAATTCATTGTGTAAGCGCACAAAAGACTTACCACAGCCACAAGTTTGGGTTATGCATAGTCAAGGCGGAGCGGTGGCTCACGAAGCACTTGCCTCATGCAATAGAGCTCATGTGAGTCATTTAATCTATGTCAGTGCGGTTGCGCCATTCGAAGGTGCTAAACCTTTTGCACTACTAAATAAAGAAGATGAAAAAAACTACTTTAAAGGTGTGACGTACGAAGACGGCTGGATGAAAATCACCAACCAATCGGAATATGTTGCTTCATTTACCAATACCAAATCAAAATCGATGCAAGCAAAGATTTGGTCACAATCAGTCGATGAACCTGCGGTGACAGGCGAAGGTAAAGTGCATTTAAATAAATCCAAGTTAGATGCTATTCCAAAAGTGTATGTTTTTGCAAAAGAAGACAAGATTATTTCGTATGCAACACAGCAAAAAATTGCTCAGTCTATCGGCGCGACACAAACCTATAGCATTGAGTCGGGCCACTTGCCTATGATCACACAACCACTAGCTTTGGCTGACGCAATAAAATCTGCTTTAAGGCACTAAATTTCCAATAAAAATTTAATCTATCGTTAAAAGGACTTTTTAATGAAGAACAATACTCTTGCCCATAGTGGCAAGCCGATGACGCTTTTAAACAGTGTCAGGGCACTTGGCGCCAAAAGTTTAAAGGGCGCACCATCTGTAACAATTATAGGGGCTGGCATTGCTGGTTTAACTAGCGCATACGAATTAGTTAGGCTTGGCGCAAAAGTAACCATTCTAGAAGCAGATCCTGGTCATATTGGAGGCCGTGTAAGAACTTTACGCGAGTCAGATGCATTGTATGCCGAGTTGGGTGCTATGCGCATTCCAACGCATCATCAAGTAACTCGTCAATACATAGCAGAAATGGGCTTAAAATTACGTCCGTTTGTTCAAGATAATGTGCGTACTCACGCAATGATCCGAGGTAAAAAAGTAGCGCGTAGTCCAGAGGGCTTTGAACTTTTAAAAAGTGCTTTTGAGCTGACCGCTAAAGAACGGAGCATGAGCGCAGATAATATGTGGGACCTTGCTGTCACCGAGGTGTTGAATTCATTGTCTGATAAAGAAAAACAGGCACTTTATGAAAAACAATTAACCACTAAAAAACTCAAAGAGCTTGATGCAATGTCGCTTAAAGATGCGTTCAAGCAGGCAGGGTTGAGCTCAGAAGCACTCGAATATGTATCTTCTATTTATGGTGTTTCAACTTTACTGCATACCGCTTTCTCTGAACATTTAAGAGAGCAACTTGAGCGCGTTTGGTTTGAAGGCTTTGACGAAGTAGTGGGTGGCACCGACTTATTGGCAAAACATCTACACCAACGTATTGCTGGTCAAGTGAACTTTTTGGTTGGAGCTAAAGCCGTAGAAGTTAAAAACCAAGCAGACAAGGTGTCTATATGTTATCAATCGAGAGATAGAAGCAAACACACTATAGAGTCTGATTACGCAATTTGTACCCTCCCATTTGGTGTGTTGGGTAAAATCGACTTTCACAACAGCATAAACCCTAAAAAAGCACGCGCATTTGCACAGGTACACTATGATTCTGCAACTAAGGTATTGATCAGAACCAAAAACCGCTTTTGGGAGCTTAAAGAAAAGATCTATGGTGGCAGTACCATATATGATGCTGGTCTTGGCCATACTTGGTACCCTGCAGACAATGCGGTAGCAAAGGATCATGCCATATCGAACTCTGCGAGTTATCTATTAGCCTCCTATACTTGGGGCCAACACGCACGACGTGTTGATACCCTTAACAACTTTGAACTTAAAGAGCTACTTTATACGGAACTTAAGAAAGTGCATCCCTATATTGAACGGGATGACATTTTAAGTGTATTGCGCTGGAGCTGGAGCAATCATACCCATTCAGCAGGTGCTTACGCGTTTTTCAATCCTAGAGATCATCAAGACTACTACGCGTTAATGAGCGAGCCCGAGCATCGCCTATGTTTTGCAGGAGAGCACTGCTCTGTATACCATTCTTGGATCCAAGGTGCACTGGTTTCAGCCCTTGAAGCCGTTCAATACATTCACAAACAAGCTTAAGAATTTTAAATTTGACTTTTGTAATAAGGAAATATGATGTCTTATACAGTCGCTGAGTTTATTACACTCAGACTTAAACAGTTGGGTTGCCACCATGTTTTTGGTGTACCAGGTACTTCTTGTTCTGATTTTATCGACAGTTTGGTCGCCGATCCGGATATGCACTTTATTAATACTGTCAACGAGCTGGAAGCTGGTTATGCTGCAGATGGATATGGTCGGCAAGGTGCACTTGGCGCCGTGTCTGTAGCTTATGGCGTTGGTACATTGAGCATGGCAAATGGCATTGCAAGCGCATTAACTGAGCGCGTACCATTGGCGGTTATTAATGGTGGTCCAACTGATAAAGATCTCAGCCTTGAGGCCGAGTACGATGTTTTATTCTCTCATTCAACAGGGTTTGGTAAAACCGATTTACATGTATTTAAAGAGTTGACTCTGGCAGCTGAGGAAATTCGCGATTTAGACGGCGCTGCTGACCGTATCGATCAATTGCTCATTACCGCATTAGAACAATCTGGCCCTGTCTATATCGAGATCCCTCAGGATTTATGGAAAAAACCAATCGGACACTTTTCTGCAAATTTAAATTACACAGCAAGACGCCATAGGGCAGGTAGACGCCAGTTTGTTCGCGCCATTAAAAACACACTGACTCATGCCAACAAGCCCGTCGTATTGCTTGGTGCTGAGCTCGTCCGCTTTGGATTAATTGATGAGGCGATGCAGTTTGTTGAGTCGCAAGGACTGCCATTTTATACAACGCTACTTTCGAAATCTTTAGTGAGTGAGTCACATCCGTTATTTTGCGGCGTATACGACAGTGATTTGGCACCTTCCACCATAACACAAGGCGTCGAGTCATCAGATTGTGTAATTGCACTCGGTTGTTTGTTTGGGATTGATCATCGCTTTATGGTAGTTTCCCTCAAAGACAAATTGATCCGTGTTGCATTTAATAAAGCGATGGTGGGCAGCAACGTCCTACGTAAACTCTCTTTAGGCACAGCATTGGAAGCCATCAATGCTCTCCCAAGACTTAATACGCAGCAAAATGCTATACCCAGTGTCGCCGGCTTGAACTATCAACAACGCCGTGAACAATGGCAATCAAAATTCGAAAATGATCCGTACTCAGGCACTTTGGGCCATGATGGTATTTTTGCAGCCATCGGAGATTTTTTAAATACCACTCAATCTCCTTACTACATCAGTTTAGATACCTGTTTGGCGAGCTTTCCTGGAGCGGATATTCCCGTTATGGACACTCAATGCTTCTTAGCAAACCCAATTTGGCTTTCCATCGGGCAAGGCACACCAGCAGCTATTGGCAGTTATTTTGCTACGGGTAAACGACCGCTCATTGTCACAGGTGACGGTGGGTTCCAGATGGTCTCTCAGGCATTTTCGTCGTTTGTACAAAACAATATTCCGGCAATAATCGTTATTGTCGACAATGGTTCATATGCGATTGAGCAATTTTTGATTGACGGCTCATTCTTTACAGAGCCGGGCAAAGCTCCGCTGGATTACGTAATGCTCAACGGTTGGAAGTACGAAAATATGCCACATGTTTACAACGGCGGTATAGGGTTAAGAGTAAATACCTATGAAGACTTGTTAGGTGCTTTACAACACGCGCATGCGCGACCTGATCAACCTTGTGTAATTGCGGCACAGATCCCGATGAAAGACCTCCCCGCAGAAAACCGTGCCTTTTTGGGTATTTAACCAAAGTTGGCCGGTACAACATACAGCCGGCCTCGCTAACACAAGGGTAAAATAATGACATTGTCGCGACGCGCTTTTTTAAAAAGCGGTTTTGCTGTTGCTGGTTTGACTAGTGTTGATGCATTTGCTTCGCCTTGGATAAGGGCGTTGCTCAATGAGTCAAATAGTTACCACGCTTTATATCTCAATAAATATTTATTTAATGATTTAACAGCTTTACTAGCGAAACAACTCCACCTATACCAAGACTCTGATGTACACGCTCAAGCGCTTGAATGTGTGTCTAAAGTGCAGGATGAAGGGGTAATTTATCAGCGTTTATCAGCTATTTTAGCCAATAGTAAACTCAACATGCAGCTACTGAATATGCACCGCTTGCAAGATCTGCAAGTGCGTTTCAGTCAATATTTAACCGAGTTTACTCAAATGCAAAAACTCTCTGGGTATCTCAGTTTTGGATTACCTGATAGTGAGTTTGATCCGATTAATCATCTTCCATTTTTTAATGGCCAAACTTATACCATGACGCACGCACTCAATGAGTCATATTCTCCATTACAAAGAGCTGACTTTTCTGGTGTAGTACAACCAACAGAGTTAATCGGAAAAACACCAAAAATCAACGCTTCAAGCGTAGAGTTGGCTGCTATTTACGATGGCCCTCACAGCTATTCAAGCGCTGAATTTACGAGCATGATGTTACGCATAAAGCAGGTCATGCCGTCAGGAGGTAAGTTAGTAATGCCGCTATTTAATGTGCAACAAACTGCGCATAAACATGTGGTATCAGTGTTTAATGATTGGAAAAACTTGTTGCATGGCCGTTCTTGGCACGCAGCGCAAGCTCAAAGAGATCGGCTGCAATCTGTGACTGCTTGGCATAAAGAAATGAAGGTATATGGCTATAAAGTGCATGCAGTTATTCCGCTCGATGAAAACACCATGCTTCCTGAGTATCTCAGTATTTACGAAAAGGTTTAAACATTATGGAACCATTAAATAACAAAGGACTATCAAGGCGCTCATTTTTAAAAGGGACGGGCGCAGGTATGGGGATCTTGGCCAGCAGTATGCCAAGTTTTGCATTAGAAAACGTTTTTAATAACCACAATGGTGCAGTTGCTACAGGCCAATTAAAAAATGCGGGGTTGCTAGAGCAAACGCAAACAAATTCACTGTTCAACCAACTGACTTCCGCGCTTAACTTTAAACAATCTAAAAGTGAGAAAGTGCTCATAGTACTAGGTCAAGTTAGTACTCAGGCATTTCCGCACAGCGTTGATCATAAGTTAGTCAATGCTTGTTTGGCACAATTGTACGAAAGAGGTTGCAGTAACAAGGACATAACTGTTGCATATCACGCCCCGAATGCACTAGCGAGTAATTCACCACTGGTCAAGGCTATGACAATGCCTGAGAAAGACAGCGCGCAGCTCGTTAACGTTGCCAATAGCGATGCATGGTTAACGCTCGAAATGCCAAAACCATTACCAAAAGTGAAAGTACTGGAGCAGGCCCAAAGTGCCGATCATATTATTTATTTAGATCAACTAACAGATCAACATGGCTCTTTAAACTGCCCATTAAAAGGCTTAGCTAAAGTTGTATTCGACCCCCAGTCATTTAGCAAATATAGTGATCAGTGTGATGACTTATTTAATATGAACGAAATACAAAACGCTATCTCGAAAAAGGTACGTTTACTTGCTTACAATGCATCACGCTTTATTGCGAAATCTTCGATGTCTGATGTACAAATGCACCATGTCCATCCGGGCATACTTGCTATATCAAATGACGTTAAAAGCCATCAATTATTTGCTGAAAACTATTTACACAGCGTACTAAATACAACGCCAGAGTCAAAGCATAACTCACAAGAGCTTACTTGGTTTCAATCTGGTGTAAGTCGTGATCCTATGACCATAGCGCATATAGAGAAGACAATACGTAAATCAGGTGTTTCTTTGAGCAAAATAGAGCTTGTGTAAGTCATTAGTTATTGCGAGAAGCTATTGCTTTTTATAGGCTTCACTAAAAAGCGACCGACACTCATGGTGTAGGTCGCCATTTAATTCCAATTATTTAAGGTTTCAGCTTACAAGGTTTACGATAAACCTTAACTCCGTCTATGTCTTACTGAAGCATCCGTTGCCGTCATACCTTGCTCAGGTAAATTAGGGCATTTTTCACATTAGATTCTTTCAATTTACACTCAAAGCGCTTTGTGTAAAAAATATAACTGAACACTTTTTAATCATGTGAAGGAAACTAAAATGAAATTACACCTAAATAAAAAAAATCTAAAAAACTTATGCGACAAGAAAGTAGTAGACTCGGAGCAGACGCCATTGATCGCAGGCGGCGGTAGTGCTATCCCACCGACCAGAGTGCAAAAGGGTTGTCCTTATTTCTCTTACTTTCCTGTGAATACCTGTCGCCCTCGATAATCGAGATGATAAATGGGGCATGCAATATGCTCCATTGAAACAGTACAACGAGCAAATCAAACAATACAAAACAGCACTTGTTTTTCTTAATATTCAGAAACTAGACTCATGCTCAGAGCACCTTCTCTAAGTTGTGTCAAAGTCAAAAATTTTTTTAAAGTTGTATATAGGCCTTTGAAGTAATCAGGCTTTGATATTGTTTTTATAAGTATTGCGCCGGTACCCATGCTAAAATCTACTAACCCTGAGTTTTCTCTTAAGTTACCAGTAAAGTCCTCTATAAATCTCATTGTGGTGAATTTTGGATGCATACAACTGTCAGATCCCCGACTTAACAATGACTTAAACGAAAACTTTAAAAAAGTCATGCGAAAATATACTTGCTTATATTCTATGCTATCTAAAGGGAACACTTTTTTCTATTTTTACTTTTCAGTTATAATTTGCCTCTTGATTACACTGATATGCAGCGTGCAGTATCAGTCGAACATGCAGTAAAGACAACGGGGAAAAACAATGAAAAAGTGGATATTAGCAGTGGGCTTAATGATATTTTGCGGGCAGGGAATTGCCAAAGAGCCAAACACGCTGTTTGTGGTTCATAGTGTAACGTTAAATGATCAAAACAAAGCAAAAAAAAGACCGTACTATGAAAAAGGCGAACGGTTTCAAATTTTTAACCTAGAAAGCCAGTCAATGAAGACAATTTATCAAAATAAAAAGATAAAAAGCGTTTATCTTGAACCTGGAAATTATTGTTTTGCTTCAGTTTTTATATCTCAATCTCAGCGAGTACCAATAAAGAATAAAATATGTTTTGTTATCTCAGATGAGCACATAAATAATATGGGAACATTTGTGATTGGGACTAGGGTAGCTGGTAAATCGCCATATGCATTAATCGTTGATATTAAGCAAAACTACGATGAAATAGCCCAAGCAGCTAATCAGCCTAGTGCAAAACCAGTACGCTTGTTTAAGATTAAAGGGTCATAGTGGATAGAATGAGTAAATTTTGAACTTATTTAAAAGTTACTTTCCTAGCCTGTTGTAACAAGTCCGTATGACTAAATCAGCTTAAAAGGACGTTGATATAGGCTTTTTGGACCGCTTGAGCTTTGTTTAAAAACTAGTCTCTACTTATTTCTGAACTGATGACTGCCAATCTCAACTGAGGTACTTAAATAAACTTCAAGGGAAAAATTTTAGAAATGCCCGCAGTTAAATCAACAGAGCTGGGTAAATTTTACAAAAAGCCCAATCGTTATACAAAGGGCTTTTTTATACGCTACTTTGTCTCACAAACCAAGTTTATCAATAAGTTGCTCAAATGAATGCAGGTAGGATCTTTTCGGCGATAATCTGTTTGTATTGGGGTTTGTTATCGTGCGCTGTGTGTACGATTAACAGATCTAGTTCTTCAACGATCATGATGATTTGACCGTTGCCACCTTGAGCTGACATGCCTAAATATTTTTTATCGCCGACTTTCATATCGACTCCCCACCAGAAATAGCCATACCCTTGTTTTGAGACGTCTTGTCCGCCCCAATGGACATCATCATCTCCCGTTAATAAAAGCCTGCTTGTACCGTCAGTAATGAACTCTTCAGGGATTAGCTGCTCACCTTGCCATTTACCTTTGTTCATCGCGAGGATACCAAACTTAATCATATCGCGTGACGTCATGCTACTGCGCCAACCAGCTTCAGGCAGGCCCGTAGAGCCATTTGTGCGCCATCTGTAATTTGTGATCCCCATTTTGTTAAGCAGTTCTTTTTTAATAAAGTCTTTTGCAGATCCTGGAACTACAGCCTCAACAACTTGCATCACTAAGGCTGGTCCATAGCCATATTTGAACGTTTGAGATTGTGCAGTGATCGGCGCGCTATTCTCAAGGATTGTCTGAATTTCCCTTTGTCCCATTAATTGATTTGGAAGTTTGTAAATCTTAGTTTTTTGCTCATCGCTTACTCGAATACCGGAAGTCATCGTTAATGCGTGGCGTAGTGTTATTTTTTCTGCGCCTTCAACTAATTTGCTTTTGTCTAATTGATTAAGAAAGCTAATAAACGGTTTGTCCAAATCATCCATTGAAAGGTAGCCAAGTTGAATAGCACGGCCGAGCGCTAAGCCTGAATATGTTTTGGTCGCAGATGCTTGGTAATGAGGCAAGTTTAAGCGACCTTTACCATAATATGATTCAAAAACAAGTTTACCTTTGTGAGCAATGAGCAGGCTGTCGAATGTCCCATGTTTGTAAGCTGCAATCTCTTTAGCAAATTCAGTGATCATTTTTTTATTGCCGCCATCTGTGCCTAATTTACCAACGCGTATTCCATCGTGTCTACTCGCAGGAGAAACATCGATAAAAGCATTTTCGAGATAGGGGATCTCAGTATAAGTTAGCTTTGCTTCAGCGGTTGAAATTTCTGGTGCTTGATTTTTACTTTGTCCGCTATGTGCAAAAGCGATACTGCTGTAATTGGAAACGAGAGCGGCAACAACTAAGCTTGTCACTGTTAATCTAATGGTCATAGGTTTTCCTATTGTTGTGTTTATAATCAATACATAAGCTGTATTCAGTCAATTTATTCAGCTAGTAGCGAATTCAAATTATCTACTGGCTATTACTGTAACCGAGTAAAAATTGGATGCTTGTGTTTCCTATGATTTTTAGTTTACTTCAATCTGATAAATTATTATTTCATTACTTATCAATGAGGTGGTGGTGAATTTTAGTGGTGAGCCTGTGTTTTACCTCTGGGATATTATGGATGTTGTGAATCCTGAATTTGTAGCGTTGTAGAAAAAAAACGCTAAAAGTATTGTGTACTAACTGGAAAAGTACGCCCAACATTTATGAAGCCTTCAAATTGAACTTCCCGGGTCAGGAGCAAAGCAACAAAGATAATTTGGTTCCTGCATCTCTCTAGCTTGGGATAGTATCTATTGGGCTGATGGTTGGCGAGAACGAGCACTGCCGACAGGAGTTACTGCAGTATACGTCGCTGCTCAGTTCGTGGGCACGACGTCAATTGATGTTCGCAACTTACAGGTATTACAAAAGACAAGTATGACAATGCACCGGGAGATAATACTGGGTTTTGCACATTGAAAGAAGGTGGGTTTTTGAGGCTTCCTTATAGTATACCGATTTGGAAAAGGTCACTTCAGCATATAAGCAATGATACGTACTACTAGCACTGTCACTATTGTATGTGGCAAGTTGAAAAAATGCGGCAACCTGATGGTTGCAAAGCAAAATGAAAAAAGTAGGTTTGGTGTAATCGTTAAGCTGCTACAATATGAGTAAAGTTATATTTACTCGTAATAAATAAAAGAAAGACATTTTCCAAATGCTTAGAGTGCAATTTAAGGTAATACTTTAACTATCAATATATTTAGCTAAAGTGGTATATTATTTATTGATTATATTAGTAAAAGAGTTAAATAATGACCAATTGTCTTGAAGCAGGGATTAGAGAGCTAGTCGACGAATTTCATGCCAACGGAAAGTCATGCCCTTCAACGCAAACTATCTCGGAAAGACGAGCAGGTTATATAGCGAGCACTGTGCTAGCGGGTCAAAGCCCTAAGATAGAAGAGGAGTTTATAGATGTTATTAATGGTGTTCAGGTTAAGATATACAAGCCGAATGAACAGACTAATTTGCCAATAACAGTATATTTTCATGGTGGGTGTTTTATTAGTGGCGGTTTTGAAACTCACGATATTCAGTTGCGACAAATAGCGCATATGTCCAATTCCATTGTTATCTGCATCAAATACAGGTTAGCACCGGAGCATAGGTATCCTGCGGCTCATGACGATGTTTACCAAGCGGTGATTGGTATTAAGGAAGTTGGACAAAAATATGGTGGCGATCCAGCGAAAATAGTATTTGTTGGTGATAGTGCTGGTGGACAATTGGCACTAGCTACAACGCTTAGGCTCAAGCAAAATCAGCAGTGGTTACCACGTAGTCAAATTCTTATTTATCCGATGTTAGATCCCAAAGGAAATTCCGATAGCTACAGGGAAAATGGAGCAGACTATATAATCACAGCAAATATGCTGTTATCTGGTTTCCATTTATACGCAAATAGTGAAGAAGAGTTGAATAACGAGCCCGAGTTAAACTTACTAGATTGCGACTTGAGTGGATTGCCTAGTACAACCATTATTACTGCTGAGTTTGACCCTTTACGTGACGAAGGAGAAAAGCTCTACAAGTTAATTCGCAGCTATGGTGTTGAAGCGTATTGTGAGCGCTACTCGGGTGTCATCCACGGCTTTTTCCAGCTCAGTGGTGTAAGCAGTTCCGCACAAAGCTGCATTGTAGCAGTTGCAAACCAAATAAAACGAGAGAGTTACACACGTTAAAAGGTGTATTGTCATTCATAGGTGAATGTATAGCATGTAATGAGCATGTTACGATAACACCAAAATCTACAATTGCTTTAACTTATAATCGAGTAAAAACGGGCGAGTTTTATACTGCGTAACTTCTTAATCTGTAAGCCGATCACATCCTTTGTAGTAACTAATTTTATGAGGTTATTAAATGACGGCTTATTATCACTATACGACACTTAGTCTCGCTGAAAAAATTAAAGACGGTGGTTTGTCTACCAATTATTTTCGCACCAATAAAAAAAGAGCAACTGCCGGTGGTAGCTTTGATATAGATAAGGCGGAAAACTTTGATAAACGAGTGTCTAGCCAACTGAACGATTTTGCAAGCTTTATAGCCAGAGAAACACAGAGCAATGATCCAATGGGGTTACACGCAGCGCTGGTGCATCTTGCAAAAGAGCAAGCTGAACTATTAGAAAGTAGCTTAGCATTGGACCCTATTCAACTACACAAACAGTATTTAATGAATCTTGAGTGCTTACTCGAACAGGTATATCACACCTCTGCTCCTGCAAAAAATATGGCGAGAGAATTGGCATTATTGTTACTAAAAATAGAAGTGGTCGATAAGATATCTCATTCATCGTTATTCAAAAAAGATATGGTCGCCAGTACCAAGCGTTTTACACTTAAACCTCAAACCAAAAAGGCGTTAGCAGGGCTGTTCTTAGAGTCAGAAAACCATCTCTACAAGTGGATAAAAGCATTGGCGCTTGCGTATACCAAGTTCTATTACGACTCTGAGGAGATTGTGTGCTCTACGCATATCTATTTTTTCGACCGTCACAGAGCTGAGAATGAAGGAACAGATTATATCAAAAGGCTTCGAAAGTTCGAAAATGATATCGTTATATTAAAAGTTGATCTCGAAGCAGAAGAGGTGATCTTAGATGAGGCTCAAGGTAACGCATTTATGGCCGTACCTCAGCATATTCAACCATCAAAAATTGATTTTCAGCATATTGCGTCCAATGAGACGAGCTGGGTTGAAGGCGGGAACTGGGTAAATATCAGGCACCTTGGTAGTCTCTACGCAATATAAACCAGTATTATCACGTTTTCAGCATAACATGCCAGTTCAAAGGTGGTGATGGACTCTATCTAATGTACAAAGTACATGGCAAGGCGAACGGTAAAGCTCAATGTTCACCTCATTATTTGGCATGTGCTAATGTATAAATATCGTAATTTATTTGAGGGTTAAAGGTTAGTATTTTTGGCGTTTTTAGCTATCTTTTATAACGGTAGCTGTAAGCGTTCATTGGGTTCTATAACGAGTGTATGTAAAAAAGTCATAGTTTACAGCTACTCTAGTTGGAGAGATGACAGATGGCTGGTTGGATATACCCTAGCCATGATAACTATATTGAAAATAGAGAGTAGACATGAGTTCAAACAACGTAAGTATTGTGAATCTAATTTTTGCTATTTTTCTACCACCAATTGGCGCTTTTTTACAGGTCGGATTTAGTTTGCACTTTTTTATCAATATTGTGCTTACTCTACTGGGCGGTCTACCTGGTATGATCCATGCAATTTGGTTGGTTGTTACGAATAAAACAGGTGACTAAAAGTATTTTTGTTAACATTGGTGAGTCAGGTTAAATGCCTAACTCGCCAATTACGATTTTGTGGATGGGCGTGCCATTTAATTTAACCAGTTTTCCTTCTCGCTTAAAATGTCGCGTTCTTATTTACCTAGTTAGCCTAACAATCTATGAATTTATACAAGGAGATTTACTAAATCTGCTGTGCAGTGAAGTAGGGGGCTTATAAATAAAAATGCTGCCACGAAGGACAGCATTTTGGGTCTCTATAAAAGAAAGGAACTGGTTAGAAGTAAGCTCTAATACCAAGCTTCACATTGCGCCCAGGCAGAGGCGCTTGTTCTTTGATGAAAGAGCTATGTACGAAGCCCAGCTCATCAGTAAGGTTTTCTAAATTCAAGTAACCTACCATATCGACACCTTGTACATCGAAATCGTAGCTCATGCTTGCATCAACTAATGTATAACCTTTAGTAACGGTTTCGTATGATGCAATTTCATCTTGTTCTAGGTAGCGTGTGATAGTCATATCAGCTGAGAAAGGGCCTCTCTCATAGGCATAACTCACACCGAGTTTATTACTTGGAATACGTGGTAAGTTTTGTCCGTTGTCTAATTCAGCACGTAGATGATCACCAAATACCTTAACGCGGTTTAATTCGTTGATTTGATAGTGTACGTCAAACTCTAAACCGTATAGTTTTGCATCTTGGCTAACAAACTGATAAACATCGCGCGCGCCTTCGTGCTCGTGGTCGGCTACTTCTAGTCCGTGTTCTGATGTGAAGAAGTAGTCAGTTTTTTCTTGGTAGTAGAAATCTGCAATGTCGTTGTAGAAGAAGTTTACCGTGTAACCAAAATCTCCAACAAAACGACGGAAGCTAATGTCTAAGTTAGTCGCAGTTTCTTTTTCGATATCAGTAGGTTCAAAGTGAATTTCAGTACCTTCGATATGGTAACCTAGACCTAACTCATATGTGCTAGTCGCGATGTGCAAACCATTAGACAGCAACTCAGCTGTAAGAGGTGCACGCTCAGAACGTGACAAACTAACCGCAACATTGTGACCCGGTGCATAGGTATATACACCACCCACAGAAGCACTGACATTGGTCATATCTAATGTGTAGTCAGTAATTTGAGTTGTTTTGACTAATTCCTCTTCGTGACCATGGTCGTGGCCGTGCTCGTCTTCTTCATGACCGTGCTCATCATGATCATCATCGTGACCAATGTGCGTTTCAGTGATCTGACTGCTTAACTCATAGTTTTCAACACGTGCACCTAACTCGAGCGTAAAGTCGCCAAACTCACGC
The DNA here is from genome assembly GCF_022347805.1 of Pseudoalteromonas sp. Of7M-16. NCBI lineage: Bacteria > Pseudomonadati > Pseudomonadota > Gammaproteobacteria > Alteromonadales > Pseudoalteromonadaceae > Pseudoalteromonas > Pseudoalteromonas sp. Of7M-16. The sequence continues at coordinate 14,745 of NZ_JAKRFY010000020.1, forward strand.
TCTTCTAATACGTAGAATGCGTGTGTTGTGGTGCTAGTTGCTGGAGTAAATGCTTCCGCGCCTTGTGCTTCATAGTCGCTATCAGAGTAGTGATAGCCAAAGATACCATGCCACTGGCCGATACGGTGCTCGAAGTTAGTTCTTAGCTCTGTAGTTTCATTTTTGAATACAGTGCCAACTGCGCCAGCTTCAATTTCTGCATGTTCGTAATCTGTGTATCCAGCACGAATTTGAATCGATTCTAACCAGTTATTGTGAAGTGAATAGTTGAATAGTGCCTGCCAACGGTCTTGTTTAACGCGTGCAAACACGTTGTGATTTTCTTCTTCATGGCCGTGTGCATCTTCATCACCATGGTCATCGTGACCATCTTCATCATGTCCGTGTTCGTCATGGCCATGTTCTTCATCGTGATCGTGCTCATCGCCGTGATCATGATCGTGGTCATGCCCGTGATCGTGACTGTGAGCTGGAATGCCATAGTCTGTTTCGATGCTGCCGTAAGAAAAACCAACAGTCATATGATCTGACACATAGCTAGTGCCAATGTTGAATACTTCAGAATCAATGAATGTATTGTCTACTTTTTCCGCATACTCAGCGGCGTGCTCTTCACCTTCATGCTCGTCATGACCGTGTTCTTCGCCTTCTTCGTGACCATGTTCATCTTCATGATGCTCATCATGATCGCCTGGCAGTTTAAAGTTTGGCGTATCGTAATCGCCACCTTTGCGTTTTACACCGTCAAAGTGGAAGTTGAAACCGTCATGACCTGCTTCAAATAACGCAGCAACCGTGTTGGTATTTGAATTAGTGTCATGGCTGTAATCGACAGCACCATTTGGTGTTTCAACGATATCTGTTGGAATACGGTTATCAACAACGTTAACAACACCGCCAATTGCGCCTGAGCCGTAGAGTAGGGTTGCTGGACCACGTAGAACTTCGATTTGCTCAGCACTTAGGGCGTCGTTTGTGTTTGCGTGATCAGGACCAATGCGTGACGCATCGCTGCTGTCTAATCCATTTTGTGTGATTTTCACACGAGGGCCATCCAAGCCACGAATGATAGGGCTTGATGATACTGGACCAAAGTAACTCGCATTAATGCCCGGAAGGTCTTTTAGTGTTTCGCCAAGTGTTGGCTTTGCAGAATTCTTTAGCTTATCACCGCTGATAACGGTAACCGGAGAGGCCATCTCCATATTGCTTTTGTGAAGCGCTGATGCGTACACAACAATACTTTCAATAGAACTAGGTGTAAGCGTTACTGTAACGAAAGGAGAGTTTGGATTAACGCTCAAACGTTCATCGATAAAATTGTTTTTAGAAACATGAAGCTCAGAAGCAGCATCCACCGAAATGGTGAAGTTGCCATTTTCATCTGTTTTGATAGTTTGAGACTTACCGTGCAGATGGACGCTTGCATTGCTGACAGGGAGATTGTTTTTATCGACGACTTTACCGCTTAACTCACCAGCATGCGCTGATGTTGACAGCATAATTGCGCTGACACTCAGAGAAATCAAAGATTGCTTAAACATTATACTTCTTTTCTATATGTGATTGTGAACGTGTAATAATATAACACTGCAAAAAGCATAAAACAATGATGTTATACTATAACTTTATATTTGAATTATGGTTGGCTGTTCCTATATTTAAAATAATATGGTGTTTATAAGACGGCGATATGACAGGGCCATTTGTCTTTAAAGTAAGGTTGAAGATTGCTGATTTGTTCCACCAAGCAAATCATCTAGAGTCTTTTACGACGGCATTACAAAAAACCGAGACCTTGCAGCACTTCGTGCTCAAGTTAATAGGCTATTGTGCATTGTCGTATAAAGATGAAGTGCGCTGGCTTAACAGCCGGGAGAAACATCATCCAGACGTGTGGCATGAACTGGAAAGCGGCGAGATCGAAAATGCATTATTTGTCGAGCTGCCAGACCTCAGTGCGCTACAAAAGTACACCAAACTGTATTCGAAAACGATAATTTTTAATGTAGAGAATACAGAATGGTTTCAAGATATTGAGCCCCATCTTGTCGCATTTAATAACGTTAAAATATTTGCTATTAAAGCACGCTTCGTTGATGAGCTAGTTGATGCCTTAACCGGCAGCTTGCATTGGGATGTCATTATTGAAAATGGCGCCATTAGTATTAGTAACGGCGACGAGTATTTTCAAAGTGATGTCGTGAGATTACGTTAATTTGATAACAATATCAGTTAGTGGCTTAGAGCAGCACAAAAGTACTTCACCATCTCTTACAAATGCCAATGGTTCTTGATTATAGGCGACCTGACCTTCGAGTAGTTTAGCGCGACAGGCACCACAATAACCTTCGCGGCATTGGTAGGGGACTTCAATATTGCTTTTTTCTAACGTACAAAGTAGCGAAGGTGACTGAGCCGCAAAATTAAGCGGCTCATCATGGTCTTCTATTGAAATTTTTAACTGTGGTCTTTCTTCCATTACAGGTCGAAATCACCAAAATCAGAAGCACTGACCTCAGAATCAATCTGACCTACAAGGTATGAGCTGATCTCTGCTTCTTGTGGTGCAACTTGTACGTTGTCTGATACCAACCAAGCATTGATCCAAGGGATAGGATTACTCTTACTTTCAAACTGAGCTGGTAAACCTACCGCAGTCATTCGAACATTTGTGATGTATTCAACATATTGACACAAAATATCTTTATTGAGACCGATCATTGAACCGTCTTTGAATAGGTATTCTGCCCATTCTTTTTCTTGCTCTGCAGCTTCCACAAACATCTTAATTGCTTCTTGCTCACACTGAGCTGCAACGATCGACATTTCAGGGTCATCTTTGCCTTCTTGCATGATGTTCAGCATGTGTTGTGTACCAGAAAGGTGAAGAGCTTCATCGCGAGCAATTAGCTTGATGATTTTAGCGTTGCCTTCCATCAACTCTCGCTCAGCAAAAGCGAACGAACATGCAAAGCTTACATAGAATCTGATCGCTTCGAGAATGTTTACAGACATAATGCAAAGGTACAGTAACTTTTTCAGTTCGAACAAGTTAATGTGCACTGTTTCACCATTGATCTGGTGTTTACCTTCACCGTACATATTGTAAATTGAGACTTTCTCGATCAGTTCATCATAGTATTTTGTAACAGAATCAGCGCGCTCGCTGATTTTGTCGTTTTCAACGATGTCGTCGAAAATGAGCTCTGGCTGCTTCGTTACATTTCTAATGATGTGCGTATATGAGCGACTATGGATCGTCTCACTAAACGCCCATGTTTCAATCCAAGTTTCTAATTCTGGGATTGAGACTATTGGTAATAATGCAACATTAGGAGAGCGGCCTTGAACACTGTCTAGCAGTGTTTGATATTTTAGGTTGCTCAAAAAGATGTGCTTTTCGTGTTCAGGCAGTGCCTGAAAGTCTAATCTATCTTTACTTACATCGACTTCTTCTGGACGCCAAAAGAAAGAGAGTTGCTTCTCGATTAGCTTCTCAAAAATCGGATATTTCTGCTGATCATAGCGAGATACATTAACAGATTGGCCAAAGAACATTGGCTCTTTTAGTTGGTCATTATGTTTTCTGTTAAACGTAGAATACGACATAAATAATACTCGACACCAAAAAATATGGCGGCAGCTAAAATTAGCTAGAACCGCGGAAAAGTTTACAATTTATCATGACCTGAAGTGGTGTGAATCGGTCAAAGCGATGATTTTGATATTGCACCCAAATCAGCTCCTTACCACTTCATGTCATTAAACCCAGAGCGTGTTTTTCAATATACGAATGTATCACAGAAATAGATTTTTCACCGCAAATATATTTCAGACAATTGACGCTTATGTATCTTGACAAAAGAGCATTGATAAGTGTAACAATGTATCGCTATTAGCCAGAAGTCGTTAATTTACTCTTTAATTACAGCGGGTTACTTTTTTCTTTTTGCCATCTTATGACATTTTGTAGCTAGGAAAAATTATAATTCAAATTGAAAAAAAGTGTGGTTTTGCATACACCCCAGTGAGATGTGGATATGAAGCTCAAAATTTCAATTTCACCAAAAAGTCTGTACAAAAATCAAGTTGCTTAACACACGGGCTCTTTACTGCAATAGAGGCAAAATTGCATTTATATGTGCTTAGTTCTGCGACTTTCCTATGTAATAGTTTTTTAATGAAGCGAGAAGGTGCAAAAAGGCACTGAGGCCTTTTTGCAATACGTGTAGATAGACTAGCTAATTAGCGCCAGTTCCGGAAACTACCGTGGTAATTACGTCGATATTCTCACCGTTATTTCTGTGTTGGATCATCTTAATAGATTGTTGATCTTCATTTAGGAATAACATAATAACTGGCCCGTCATCGTCACTTCCGTAGTTAATTTGAATCCTTGGTTCATTTTCTATCGATTTTCTATCAAAAATTTCGACAATCATCGAAGGAGCAAAGCTAACGCCTGAATCAAAGTCAATCGTACCATCTGATTCAATAATCACCGTATTGCGGCTGTGGCCCTCACCAGTTACAGCATAAGTATTTGCGAATACAGTCACTAGCTCAAGGTTAGGGATGTTGCCGTCAGTCGCTTTCTCTGTAAACTGACCTAATAAGGTATTACTTTCCAAAGCACTTAAATTTATTTCGTGGAACTTACCATTAAGCACAGAGACCTTATATTTAAATCCTCGTTCCTCATCTTCATAAACATACTCTTCATCGACTTTTTCAAACTCATTGATTGTGATTTCAGAGCCATTATTTGCTTCTGGATCAGGGTCGATAAATAGCGCACCAGAACCTGAGAAGGTAAACTGCACAACTTGCCCATCACTATACGATGAACCGCTTGTACTCATAGTGAAGGTCAGGGTAAAGGATTTGCTCTTAAGGGCTTCGGGTAATGTGTCACTGGTATCGTTATCAGAGTCGTCGCTATCACCTGAATATCCAGGCATCCAAGTGTAAGTTAGATCTGATGTTGACGTCACACCTTGTGTTGAGATGGTGTATTGCACACTGACCACGACTTTGGTTTCATCTGCGCTGACAAGTTTGAAAGAGAAATCTGAAACAGTAATTCCTTGGGATTCAATTTGGGATTTAATTTGCTTTTCAATGTCAGCTAAATCTTCAGGGTTGGGGGCTGGGATATTTTCAAGTTTAATTTCAGGTATATCCACTGAAATTCCCGCAGTGGTAGAAGTACCTGTGATGGTTAACGTTGGTGTTGTGTCATCATTATCTTGATCATCGTCATCATCTCCACCACCTGGTAGTAATCCGCCAGGTATGAAATCAAAGTTTAAATCGTCCAGATTAAGGTCTTTAAGAATGTCATCTAGACCTTCTAGTGTTTTCTTTATCTCATCTAGTGAAAATATACCGGCAATATCTGCGGATAGGGCGGATACTCCAAAGCTATTTGCATAAGAGGTAATTTGGCTAGACAAATCCGCAACAAATGTATCGGCATTGTAGATTGGGTTTTCAAATGCTTTATCGCCAACTTTTCCGTCTAGCACATTGTCTAAAAAGTCTGCTTTTAGGCTGTTGAGAATAGCAATAGCAGGATTGTCTTGGCTCTCACCTAATTTGGCAAGTCCAGCTAGTGTCGCAGCGTAAATCCCAGCTTGGTCGTTGTTAATAGTGCCCGCGGCATTTTCCGAGACCAATTGTGGTACTTGTAAAATATTGTCTAATGCCGGCGCGAGCGCTTTTTTGATCTGTTCATTAACAGCATTAACTGAATCGGCATCACTTACGTTGGCTGAAATAATCGAGTTCGCAGCAATTTCAGTTAATGTGGTTACGCCAACTTGATCTTGTAGTGTCGCCATAACAGCACGTAATGTAGTCGATGCAGGAAGTGCCATGAACTGGCCTTTTGACTCATCAAAATACTCAGATTCTGATGTTGGTTTCACTTCAACAATGAATGGCCCTGTGGTGCCGTTTGGCACTGTTATTGTTGCGCTTCCAGATTCGCCGGTTGAGCCTGTTGCACCTTCTACCGCTTGCTTATTTGTAAGTGTAAGTAGCTGCACATCCGCATTTTTTATTAAACCTAATGAGGGTGTAACGGTGACCTTAGTACTTTGATCGGTTGGGGGCGGAGTGGTAACTGGATCGTCATCGTCATTATTTAAACAGCCAGAAAGTGACATCAGGGCCAAACCCAAGCACAATCCTTGGAGTGGTTTATACATGTTCATAGCATTGCCTACAAGGTTATTCAAAACAGTTTTGCTATTGCATCTAACAACCTGCTAAATCCTTGTAATATACTTTCACAACCACTGTTTGCTCCCAGCCAATGTTGACTGCGCGATCCAATAGCTTAATAGAATGTAGCCTAAAATTGCTATTTTAGAAGTAATGTGAAAAAAACATGTCTCTAAAGAATGTCTACACGGTCAACCAGCACTTCACGGTGTTTAAATTTACAAGTAGAGCCACTCACCTCTAATGTATCTAGATAGCGCCCTGCAAGTACTTTAGTTTCGCTGTCACTCGATTTTTCTTTCAAATATAAAATGAAATTTGAGGATGCGCTTAGTCTCTGATCTGCACCAGTAAATACACGGCTGCTGGTAAGTAAATGGATCGATTTGTTTTTGGCTCTAGCTGAGTCGAAGCGCTGTGCTAATTCTTCGTGGCCCGAAAGCGATACATTCAATGCTTTAACATTGAATGTTGCATCTTGAGTAAACAAATCTGTGTACTGCTTGGTCGTTCCTTTGTCTCTGATCTCGGTGTATTGATAGAGTGTTTGTTCGCAAAGTTGTTGCGTTTTTAAATCTAATGACGGAGCTAAAGAGCAGCCTGTCAATAAAATTAGCGGCAAAGCGATAAGTTGTTTCATTAGATAGTCCTTGTTGTTCTACTGTGGCTTCCTGATCGCCCTTATTTGGAAGTATGTTTACTTTTTTTCTTAATGGCGACAAAGCTAGAAGCCAGTGCGTACACAACATACACCAATACCAAAGAATTGCCGAGCACCAATACGTCTTTATCTTCTGCAAACAACCACAAAAAGGCGAGCGCAATTGCGGCAAGCGTGATGCGTGTTACTAAAGGGTTCGTTTTACTCTTTTTAGACATCAAAGGTCCCAAAACCGAAAATGAAGGCTCATTATAAAGTTAAAATATGGCATTAACCAGAATTTGACTCAGTTTTGCATTCCAAGCCTTGCCAGAGGACTAGAATGCAGTGGTTCAGGTTATTTTCTCTTGAATTGAACTATTTAGGGGCTTCTTGACTTAGGTTAAATTTTTACCTCTACGGCAGATCTAAAATATAGCAATTGCAGGGAAAACATATAACTTTATATGGATAAAGCAAATTTATCGAAAATACTAAAACGCCTTTTTAGAATTGATTTAAAAAAATTAATATTGGCATTAGCGGCTTGTGGTGTTGTTTTAACCTCCATTAATACCTTGGTTGCTAGTTACCATGTTCACAGAAAAGTGTTCATTCAAGATACATTGCATGCAAATAGGGTCTATGCGACGAAACTTGCTGATGTTACCGAACTATTCTTACAATCAGTTAATAGTCAGCTTAATGTCAGCTCTTATCATATAGCAGGACACATTCAAGAAGGGACAAAAGTAAATAAAGAGTTGAAACGTCTATTGTCACAAACAAATAGTTTTGATTCGTTGGCGGTTGTTGATGCGACAGGCAAGATAGTTGCTGTCGAGCCGAGCTTACCAATCATTGGCAAACGTATATCAACACCCCAGCTAAATCAGGTTAGCCATCAAAAGCCCGTGGTATTAGAACCGTTTGTCTCTCCTGCAGGCAACTTAATGATCAGCCCAACATATCCGCTTTTTTCTAATCAAGGAAAGTATTTAGGTTTTGTCGCTGGTGGTATTTATCTTCATGGTGAAACCATACTGAACACGCTACTAGGTAAACATCACTACACGGATGACTCATACTCCTATGTAATAGATAATAATAAGAAAATACTTTACCACCCAAATTCAGAACGGATTGGTGAAAAAATACTAAATAACATTGCCATTGATCTTGTCTTGAGTGGTCAAGCCGGCTCCACGGAACTAGTCAATAGCGTTGGCAAACCAATGTTGGCAGGTTATGCATCTATACCTATGACTGGCTGGGGCGTTGTGAGTCAAAGACCTCTCAATTCCATACTGGAACAACTGGCGCTAACATATAAATCTGTGGTGTATTCCAGCATCCCATTTACATTGGTTATTTTAGGCTTAATCCTGAGCGCTGGGATTTTGATAGCAAAGCCTCTGGCATTGTTGGCCAAACAACTAGCGGCCTTAGACAAGCCGAACTTTCCAGCGACGAATGTAAGTGCTTGGTATTATGAGGTTGCCAATCTCAAATATGCGTTATTGCAAAGCAATCGAGCGGTTAGGCAGGTAATTAAATCGTTGGATATGGATAGAAAAACAGATCAACTTACCTCTTTACATAACCGCTTGTCGTTAGAGTTCTGGTTAGAGTCAAGTATACATTCAGAAGTTGGTTTTTCTGTTTTAGCAATCGACATAGATCACTTTAAGATGATTAACGACCACTATGGGCATCGTACTGGTGACAAAGTATTAAAAGAGCTCGCTATGCTAATGCGGCAAAACGCCAGAGCGAATGATTTTTGTTGTCGCGTCGGTGGCGAAGAGTTTTTAATCTTTATGCCTGGTCAAACCCTTACTGAAGCTATGCGAACGGCAGAGCGTTTGCGAAAGCTAGTATCTAAACACCCTATGCCAGCAGGCATCAATATCACAGTGTCAATCGGAGTCTCTCAATGGTGCAATAATGCCATGCGGATAGACGCCGCCATTGAGATGGCGGATAAAGCGCTGTACGAAGCAAAACGGACCGGAAGAAACAAAAGTTGTTGCTTCGAAGCGGCTTAAGCATATTTTTTGTGCATAAAAACGCATATCGTTTACAAACTTTTAGCTTAGACAATGATCTTTGTCTTAAATGTGGGTAATATGCGCGCCAAATTATAATATTATTGATTTGGAGCAGTAAATGGGACAAACTTTGAAAGTACCACACACACTCGTGCTGTTGCTCGGCATGATGGTGGTGGCCTTGTTAGCCACATGGGTGGTGCCTCAGGGCTTTTTTGAGACTAGCGTTACCGAAAGCGGCAGACAAATGGTGGTCGCGGGTACATATCAACTTGTTGAGCAAAAAGAGTTTCTTACTCCGTGGGATCTCCTCACTGCCATTCCTAAAGCGTTCGCTCAAGCCCAAGATGTTATTTTCTTCGTATTAATTGTAGGTGGTGTACTGAGTATCGCTCGTGCAACAGGTACAGTTGATGCGTTGATCGGTCGTCTACTTGAAAAACACGGCACTAAGCCACAGCGCTTGATCTTTATGGTTGTGTTCTGTTTTGCTTTAGCGTCTAGCACGATAGGCACGGCTGGCGAATATATCCCATTTGTACTGATATTAGTTGCCCTTTGTAAAGCGATGAAACTGGATGCCATGACGGCAGTTGGTATGATCGTAGCAGGCTACGGTATTGGTTACGGTGTATCTGCATTCAACCCATTTACGGTGTTAATTGCACAACAAATAGCTGATATTCCAGTTTACTCAGGTATTGAACTTAGGTTGGCAATATTTGTGCCCTTCGTGCTGATCGGTTTCCATCATGTTTGGAGCTATGCTAAAAAAGTCTCAAATGACCCTAGTCAGTCCATGATGATTGGTGTGCCGTGTCCACTTGAAGGGCAGGCAAAACCTAACTATCCAAAGTTGAATAAGCGCCATCAAACTGTTTTGTTTAGCTTTATCGTCACGCTGTGTATTGCGGTTTGGGGTATTGCTACAAAAGGTTGGTATTTATATGAGCTAGGCGGTTTGTTTGTTGCTTGGGGTGTTGTAATCGCAATTATCGGCAAACTATCAGCAGATGAAACGGCTGAGCGTTTTATTGATGGTGTTTCAGAACTAGTAACAACAGCTGTATTAATCGGTGTAGCGCGTGGTATTGCACTGATTTTAGAAGACGGGCAGATTCTGCATACATTGGTATATAGCCTTTCTTCACCATTATCTCATGTTGCTGCAGAGATTTCTGCTGTAGGCATGTTAGTGATCCAAACATTCCTAAATACCTTTATTCCATCAGGCTCTGGCCAAGCATACGTGACTATGCCATTAATGGTTCCGGTTGGGGACTTGGTTGGTGTGCCACGACAGGTAGCAGTATTGGCGTACCAGTTTGGTGATGGTTTCTCTAATATGATTATCCCAACTAATGCAGTATTAATGGGCATATTAGGGATGGCAGGTGTGCCTTATACCCATTGGTTTAGATTCTGTTTACCTCTGATTGGTAAGCTATTATTAGCGGCATCAATTGTTTTGGTCCTTGCAGTTAGCTTTGGTTATGGGTTAGATGTTCAGCCAATTATTGAATAAATTAGACTTTTAGTTACAAAAAGCCGTCTTTATAAGACGGCTTTTTTGTTTTTTTAAATGGCATTTTTATTTCAGACATAATATTGTCTGTATCTATAAGTGGTAGAGCTGGAATAAAAGTGTTGAGATATTGTTGATTATATATTTCTGATTCTTGTTATTGATATTTTATTGATCTATCTTCATATTCTTAAATGGTGATTAATTATCATTGCTAGTTGAATTCATTCCGGTTCATATTAATAACTATAATTATTACAAGATTGTTAAACGATGACGCTATCATTCAGTACTTTTTATAATTTGCCAAGCAGCGAAGCTCGTTACGAATTGGCATTAAACTTGATTTACGAGAAGTTTCAGCCTGCTCATTGTTTAATAGGTAAATTCATTGACTCAGATACGCGAGTAAAAACAGTGGCTTACTCGGTCAATGGAGAAAAGTCCAATTACATCATATATGATTTAGAAGGGACGCCTTGTAAAGACGCTAAAGACAGCCAAAGTGTTTGTTCTATTAGTTGTAATTTACAACAGATGTATGCTGAAGACGAAATATTAAAGATATTCGATATAGATGGTTACCTAGGCGTGACTTTGCGCGCGTTAGATCACACTCCAATCGGTATTATGGTGTGTCTTTTCGACGAAAAAATAGAGATATCTAGTGACGATAAACATTGGTTTAGAGAACTAAGTTTGCTGGTGGGCGCAGAGCTGAATCACAATTTAGAGCTAAGCGCACAGGAAATTCTCGTTAAGCAGCTGGCCAAAGGCGAGCGCATTGCAAGGTTAAGCTCTTGGTCTTGGAATATCAGCAGAAACATACATAGTTTTAGCCAAGAAATGCAAACCTTGATAAACCTGCCTGATCAGGACATTGGGTTTGAACTATTTTGCGACAGCTTAAAAGAGAAAGACCAGAAATCACTTCGTGTTTTAATGCAAAAAATCCGCAATGGGCAAATAAATCACATCGATATAAACGTCTCTCACAGTGACAGAAGCCAATTTAAAGGACTATTTCGAGTAATCGGGCATGTTGAGCGCTCTGATGAGCAAGAGGATGAACGTATTTTCTGTGCGTCTGTGCAAGATATTTCGTATATCTATGCGTTGAACAAGCAATTAGAGCTCACCAATGTTGTATTTGAACATGCTACTGAGGCCATCATGATAACCGATCATAAAAATCGAGTTGTGATGGTGAATAGAGCATTTGAACGGTTGACTGGCTACTCAGATACTGAACTACTTGGCAGAAACCCGTCAGTGCTTTCTTCGGGAAAACACAGTGCTGAATTTTACGACAAAATGTGGACAAAGCTATGTAAAGAAGGCACTTGGAAAGGCGAAATTTACAACCGAAGAAAGAACGGTCAAATCTTCCCTGAAGAGTTGACTCTTAATATAGTAAGAGATGAAGAAGGCGATATCGTCAACTATGTAGCTATTTTTCGCGATATCACGGATTGGAAAAGAAATGAAGCGCAGCTGACTTTTTACGCCAACCATGAACCATTGACCGCCCTTATTAACCGTCGATGTTTTATGGATATTTTGGAAACCAGAATCTCTCAATCTCGAAGCACACTACAGCCTTGTTCATTACTATTTATCGGCCTCGATCATTTTAAAGAAGTCAATGACATTTATGGCCCTGAAATAGGCGATAAAGTACTTATATCGGTCGCAAAGCGGCTTAAAAATGGGCTGAGAAGGGCCGATACCATTTCGCGCTACGGTGGGGATGAGTTTGCAATTTTATTAGATGCAACAAACCAACAAAGTGCTCATGATATTGCCTCAAAACTATGCGATAAACTTAAACAGCCCTATGTATTTAATGAACTCACAATTGAGCTGACGGCCAGTGTGGGAGTTGCCCAGCTGGATTGCCAGTCACGAGTTACTGCGGCTAAATTTATCCGTAACGCAGCGCATGCATTGGAAAGTGCTAAAAAGACTAACAGAGGGTCGGTTGCGCTACACAATCAAGCAATTCAAAATGCGTATCTCAACAAAATCGCACTGCGGGACAAACTAAGGCATGCCATCAAATATGAGTTGCTAAGCGTCTATTATCAGCCAATCGTCGATCAATCGAGTGGTAGAATTGTTAAGTTTGAAGCGTTGGTGCGCTGGTTTGATGAAGAGCAGGGCATGATATCCCCTGGTGCTTTTATTCCCATCGCTGAAGAGTTTGGCTTAATACAACAGATTGGCCAGTTTGTATTAGAACGTGCTTGTATGGATTTAAAAAAGGTGCAATCAGTCGGGTATACTGATATCAGTATTTCTGTAAACAGATCAGTCAATGAGTTTAAGGTCAGTAACAACCAATTTGACCTGATCTCAGAAGCGATTGAAAAATACGATATTCCATATAGCAGCATCACCGTTGAAGTAACAGAGTCTATGGCGACAAACCACTACACATGGCAACTGTTGAGGGATTTAAGGGGGAAAGGTGTCAAAATTGCACTGGATGATTTCTGTACCGGTTATTCTTCATTAAGTCACTTGATAGAAAACCAAGTTGATTACTTAAAAATAGACAAGTCTTTTGTCGACAGCTTGCTGCAAGATAAAAGTAAGCAAATAATGATTTCATGCTTAGTTGAAATGGCAAAACAGCTTGGCATAAAAGTGATTGCGGAAGGTGTCGAGTCAGAGACCCAGCTAAACGTATTAAATGATCTCGGTTGTGACCACATCCAAGGATACTACTACAGTCCAGCTAGGCCTGTAGGAGCTTGTATTCAATTGCTTGAAGAGTTCAACAGTCAAAACAAAGCTGAATATGAATTATCTGCGGTGAAGGAAGGCAGAGTATAGTTAGGAAAAAGCCACCTAGAAGGTGGCTTTTTTTGTATCAAAGGTGAGACTTCAAAATATCGTAGAAAGCAACTATATGGTCATCTCTATCATTTAGCGCAGGGATGTAATCATATTGTTCACCGCCAGCTTCAACGAAATATTCGCGGTTTTCTTCCTCAAGCTCTTCGAGCGTTTCTAAACAGTCTGCGCTAAATGCTGGACTTAAAATCGCAATATGCTTTGTGCCCGCTTGTGCTAGCTCTTTCAAAGTAAAGTCAGTATACGGTTTTAGCCATTCAGCTCGCCCAAAGCGGCTTTGAAATGTCGTCATGACCTTATCACTGTCTAGCCCTAGTTTTGACACCACTGCATTGGTGGTGGCATGGCAAAAGCAGTGATATGGGTCGCCATCTGTTAAAAACTTCTTTGGAGTTCCATGGTATGAAAATAAGATTTTTTCTGGTGTTGGGTTGTTATCAAGATACTCCTGTACAGAGTTACTTAATGCCTCGATATACTTTGCATTGCGGTGATAACCATTTATAAAATGCAATTCAGGTACCCAGCGCCACTTAGTTAGCACACGTGAGATAGCATCATACGTAGAGCCTGTTGTTGCGCTCGAGTATTGAGGGTACAAAGGAAGTACGACGATTTTAGTGATCCCTTGTTCGCGTAACGCTTCTAGACCAGCTTCAATGGAAGGATTGCCATAGCGCATGGCCATGACGACTTCTACATCATCATGATTATGTTCAGCTAGATACTCTCGCAGTTTTTGACACTGTCTTTTAGTTATGTCAATCAAAGGCGACCCTTGTTCGGTCCAAATGCTTTGATAAGCTTCTGCAGACTTGCTTGGTCTGACCCTTAAAATTATCCCGTGCAGGATCAACATCCAAACGAATCTAGGGATCTCTACAATGCGGGGATCAGATAGAAACTCTCGTAAATACACTCTAAGTGCTTTTGTTGTAGCGGCATCAGGGCTGCCTAAGTTGGTAACTAATACACCGACTTTGTTGTTAAATCGATTTTCATGGGGGTTATCAGTAATTGCTGAAAATCTGGACACTTAGCGCTCCTTGATGGCATTTTTATACGGGCAATATTTTACAGTAAAGAGTATACGTACAAAATCGATATTTAGATCTAACTTGCATATTTTTAACTTATATCATGCTTATACGTCTTAAAATTGTAGCGATATGATGAAAATAAGTTGCTTAAACGCGATAGAAGTCGTATGTTCCACTATCCAGCGTCGAGTTTTAATGTAATTTGCAGAGAGTTTTAGTTAAATGCGGGTTAATCAACCAGTTACAAATCGTGAACAACGATTTGCACCAGAAGATAAACTCATTTCAGTCACTGATTTGAAAGGAATAATTACTGACTGTAATGAGCACTTCGAGAATATAAGCGGTTATTCAAAAGAAGAACTAATAGGACAGCCGCACAATTTAGTTAGGCATCCTGATATGCCTGAGCTTGCTTTTAAAACTATGTGGACCCAACTTAAGGCGGGCAAGCCTTGGATGGGCATGGTGAAAAACCGTTGTAAGAACGGTGATTTTTATTGGGTAGATGCCTATGTAACCCCGATGACCGAAAATGGTCAAGTGATTGGCTATGAGTCTGTTCGAACTTGTCCTAGTCGAGAAAACATTGCGCGAGCTGAGGCTCTTTATGGTTCTATCCAAAGTGGTGGTAAAAGTAATTTTAAATTGCCAAAGCTCAGAACCATCTGGCCAATCGCTGCTTTTGCAAGTGCTTTAGGCTTGTACGCATTTGGCGCTGAGACTTCTGCGTTTGCTTGGTTAATGTTCAATAGTGTCGCTATTTTTGGCTACAATCGATATCGAGATCATGAGCAGTTAGAGCGAATTAACCAAATCTTAAAACATAGTTTTTGTGATGACGTGTCCAAACAGGTTTATTCTCCATGGCAGGGTAAAATGGCCGAACTGCACGTGAAGTTACTAAGTGAGCACGCTCATTTAGATACTGTGATCACGCGAATTGAACATGCTTCTAAACAAGTCACATTCGGTGCCGGGCAAACGGCAGACAAGAGTCG
The DNA here is from genome assembly GCF_022347805.1 of Pseudoalteromonas sp. Of7M-16. Taxonomy (NCBI): domain Bacteria; kingdom Pseudomonadati; phylum Pseudomonadota; class Gammaproteobacteria; order Alteromonadales; family Pseudoalteromonadaceae; genus Pseudoalteromonas; species Pseudoalteromonas sp. Of7M-16. The sequence continues at coordinate 30,092 of NZ_JAKRFY010000020.1, forward strand.
TTCGACCACGGAACAGTTAACTCAACAACAGCAAGAAACGGAACTTGTTGCTACAGCCATGAACGAAATGGCTGCCACTATTCATGAAGTTTCTCAAAATGTACAGTCGACATCTGCTGACGCTACTGACGCTCTTGAGCTGGCTAAAGAAGGTGCAAAGAGTTCAGAGGAAACCAAGGCATCAATTGAGAGCCTGGGCTCAACTGTTATCGATATTAAAGATTCTGTTTTGGGAGTTGCAAGGCAAACGAGTAAAATCGCAGACGCTGCGCAAATTATTGAACAGATCGCAGAGCAAACTAATTTATTAGCCTTAAACGCAGCGATTGAAGCAGCAAGAGCTGGCGAGCAAGGTCGAGGGTTTGCCGTTGTAGCTGATGAAGTAAGACATTTAGCGCAGCGCACACAGGAGTCGACGAAAGAGATCCACGCCATTATTGATGAATTGACGCAAAGCACTCAAGAATCAGAAGTGATTGCTCAACGTGGTGAAACAGAATCCCAACTTGGTATTGAAAAACTAAACGCTTCGACACAAAAAATAGAGCATATTTATTCTTTGATCGAAACTATGAGCGTAAACAGTATGCAAATAGCTGCCGCGGTTGAGGAGCAGGCCACCGTTTCAGAAGACATTAACAAGCAGGTGGTGAATATAGCTTCATTGGCTAACTCTAGTGTTACTAGTTCATTAGAAAGCCAAGAGATCAGTGAGGAACTTACCCGCGTAGCTAATGATATGCATGAACTTGTGGTAAGATTCAAAAGATAACTGAAAATTTATAAGGGGCCTAAATGGCCCTTTAATATACATTATAAAGAACACATCATACATGAGTTTGGGTTAACAGTATTCAGCTTTTGTTGTGTGTTTTATATATTTTCTACCGAAAGAAGGGCTTCTTTGCTGCTGTATGACGCTCTTCTAATGGGCTTTTTCCTTAAAAAACGTTCAAACACAATAGCAGTTGATGCCGTTATAAATTATATTTAGTGGGGTAGTGGATAATCTAAGTTTAGTTGGGCCTAACCTACTTCATAAATGTTAGGCTCCAGATTACTAGTACCAGCTAGAGCTTTCTTTTAACACCTGATTTTGCGCGCTCTTTAATATTGGTTTGAATATAGATTTGGTCGGTTGTTGCAATTTTTGAGTGACCTAAATCTTCTGACAAATGCTTTAACGGTCGAGTCTGCGCATCGTGGGTTGCGCCAGTATGCCTTAACCAATGGCTGGTTGCAGCTTCCAAATTTTCAGACTCTTCGCTAAAGCCATCTTGTTTTAGTTTATCAATCGCCAAATCAAAGCTTTCTTGAACAATGCGTCTTAGTTGACGTACATTCATGCCTCCTTGGCCTCTCAATTTGTGAATGATAGGGTGAGGTTCATCGACACGGGGCAGAGCAGTTAAGCCGCGGGATTGACGATAACGTTTCAAATACTCAACAAAATCATCACTAAGAGTGACATCACGTAGTTTATTACCCTTACCCATAATTCTTAAAAACCAGAAACCATCCTGATCTTGCCAAAAATGACTCATTACAGGAGACCACTGAGGTCGCTCTGAAAGCTCAGAAATCCTCAGGTATAACCCTTTTAAGCATGCTAGGGTAAATAGATTTCTTTCCAGCTTTGGGTTTTCCTCACAAAGATCTTTCGTTACGCCAAATACATATTCCCACTGAAGATCACTCAGTGTATCTGGTAACTTTATTTGTGATTGTACAACCAAATAAGGGCAATTCTTTTTAACTACCGGGACAAAGTTTGCAAAGGATTTCTCCTCTAATATCGCAAACTTGTAAAAGACGTTTAGGGCTGTGAACATAGAAGCAAGTGTTTGTTGGCTAACACCGTTTTCCTTGTGAACAAATGGTCTCCAATTGGGGTTAACTTGCCTTGTGCCCTGATGATTTTTAAAACGCCACTGCACCGAATCTGCGAGCCATGCTTTATCCGGTTCAACAACAAAGTCTACGTATGCCTCAATGTCTTCTCGTTTAAGCTCAAAGACGGATTTTTCTTGGACTAACCAACTCCAAAGATGGAAACGTTCGATTTCGTTCCTAAAGCGATTGAAAGTTGCTTCAGACTTTCGGCCATACACATAAAGAAATTGATATAAAAACTTCAGTTCGTCTAAACATATCTGATCACCAAGTCGGTTGCTATTTAAAAACTCAGACATAGCAGGGTATTCGCTATGTAATGTATCGTCATCCAAATGTGCAATGAGATACCTAAGTTGTCTTAATGTATCGACTAGCGGCGTCATATATTGTTGATCCAATCGGCATGTTTGTAGCAAATTATATGTATATTTATTCAGTATTGTCTAGCACTGATTGTACCGAATTAGGTTGTTGATCTTTAAGGCGTGTCGACTGCCAACACAAAAGCGAGCCAATTGTAACTGAGATGACCCCAAGCCAAAACCCTTGCTGCAAATTGACACCTAAAATCAAGGCAGCAAACACACCTGAGAAAACAGGAGTAAAGTAAGAAATTGCAGCGAGTAAAATCATATTCCCACCGATAATGGCCTTATTCCATAGTCCATAACCCAAGGCCATTCCTCCGCCCGCTAGCGCTAATAAAAATACACTACTAAATGAAAAACCGGACGCAAAACCCGCATCGAGTAAATACCATTTAAGCCACAATGTGCAAGCGGTAAATATAAAAAACAGGCTGATTGCATTTTCACCGTTGGCCATCGATTTTGTTAAATTACAATATATAGCCCAAATGATAGCGCCGCTAAATGCAAGAAAGAAAGCTAGAGGGTTGCTAACGACGTTTGCTAACACACCATTGAACAAGTAACTTAAATCACCAGATACGACCAAACATACACCGATGAAAGCCAAAAGGCTGCCAGGAACAAGTAACATCGGTTTGGCATTAGCTTGTTTACTTAGCAGGGTGCCGATTATGGTAAAAAGTGGCCATAAGTAGTTTACGATTAGCACTTGGGCGGACTGAGTTCTTGAATTGGCAAAGCCTAGAGAAAGGGATAAACAGAGTTCGTAGCAAACAAACAGTGTGCCGCCGATAAGTATATAACGTTTAGGATAGTTTTTGATTTTTGGTAGGCCCGAAAACGCGACGAGAAAGAGCGCTGCATATGAATACACAAGTGCGGCCCCTCCAATTGGTCCAAAGTCTTCGCTAACAATACGTACGATATGTAATACGGCGCTCCATAGCAGCACGGCGAATACACCAAATATTGTAAATTTGACCTGGGTTTGCAAATTTTAGGCTCCACAAAAAACGTCCAATTATATAGAATTTGTTGTTTCGTGCATCATATTTAGTCAAGAAATAAGGTTGAAAACAAATAAATTATCCTTTCTCAATAAATCTTAAAAATTTAGAGCTATGATAAAGTTTATTCAGTTTGCAACTTGAGAAGTGGTGTACAACAGTGCTGGAAAAAGTAGGTCTAGGCGGGAGTTGTTATTGGTGTACAGAAGCTATATTTAGTTCATTGATTGGTGTGAAAAACGTACAGCAGGGTTGGTTGAATAGCTTCGATGATCAGGAATGGTTTTCTGAGGGAGTTTTACTGCAGTTTGATACCCAATTAATTAAGTTAGATGATCTGATTGAAATTCACTTGAAGACCCACAGCGCTACATCAAACCATAGTCGTCGGGGTAAATATCGTAGTGCGGTGTATTGTGAAAGTATTGCACAAATTGAGGCAACAAAATCTATTATAGCTCGTTTACAAGGCGATTTTGGTAAAGCGATAATTACACAACCGCTACTGCTAAACGAACTCAAATTATCTCCTGAGCAATACCAAAATTACTATTACAGTGACCCGAGCAAACCATTTTGTCAAAATCAAATAGCACCCAAGTTACTTAAATTGATAGAACAATTCAATGACAAAGTCGACCATAAAATCATCAATAAAGCTCTAGATAAGTAAATGTTCTATTTATGAGAATTATAAGATTTAAAATCCCGTAATTATCTATACATACATTCTCATAATCAGAAAGATTAGTGCAAATATTTTTCAGGTTGAATATCAAAACATTATTAGATTTTAATTATGTTAAATTATTCTTTTTGTTGTTTTATTGCAGGGATTGGGCGCGGTTTTTAAAATAGAGTTAGTAAAAACCCAATCAAGGAAATAAACAAGATTGGGTTTTGTTGCTACCCTCACATCGCCTCTTATAAGGGAAGGGCAGCTTATCTTATTTAGTTATTTAACCCTAACCATGATTTTCGTGAAAATGTTCACCATGTTGATGGTGCCAGTGACCATCATGATTGTATTCAACTCGGCCTTGCTCAATTCGCCGTTTGTGACCACAGTCTAATCCATGTCCGTGTTTGTGCTTTTCATGCACTTTTACTTTCGCTTCATGAACTTCACCAGCATGGTTGTGATGGTCATGACCGCTATGATTATAGTCAAAATGGTCTCCATGCCACTCAGCGGCATGACCGCAGTTGTATCCATGTTTATGTTCATGCTTATCATGCGACTTATGTTCATCTGCGATTGCCAAGCCACTCAAACTTAGCGATAGAACTAAAATAATTTCCTTCATAGAGTTTCTCCGATTGTGAGTATCAGATACTAAACTAGAATAAAATTAACATTTTAGCAACCTAATTTGCGTACTGAACTTTGCTAAATTTTATTCACAATAGAATGGCAAATACGTTCTTTAACATATGCATTGTGCAAATCAACAGACGGAGTATGACGTAATTGCTTTGTGAGCAAAGCCACGCCTTTTGATTATGTATTTTAACTCAAAAACAAATTCTTAGAGGGTTCTGGGTATGTTTAAAAGTATGAAGAACAATAAATTAACTACTTCGGCTCAAAACTCTGAAATCAAGCAGTCAAAAAGTTCAGTGGGGTTTGGCACAGCGCCAAGGTTTCAGAAAGGTTTTGTCACAAAAACTGGCTTGCAAGGCAAAATACTTGGCAGCGAGGGAAAAGGCAAGCAAAAGGCACACACAAAAAAACATGAAAAAGCCAAATCTAAATTTCGGACTAATAACCAATTCGAATCTACAGTAAATAATATTTATGGATTTATTAAAGAGCATGACCTAGAAAGCCTTATGGCTAAAAGCAATATTGCATACTTAAAAAGAATCTCCGATTCCTCGGATAGATGGCAAGAATATTATAACAAGAACACACATAGTGAAGCGGAAAAGTTGGAAGCCCTAAAACACATTGAACAAGAATTAAGTAAACCTCATCCCGTCATTAATGAAGACGATCGAAAAAAGATAGCGCAAGGAAGTTTGAACCTGTCTAATTATCTTAAGCGGGGTTTACAGCAAGTCGATACAATATGGAAAAGTTTGAAGACTGATAAAGAGAAAGAAGATTATGTCAGACAATCCCTTGATTCTAGAGAATTGGCTTACGGAAGAGTTGTAATGCAAGTAAGCGTCAATCCATCAACGCTCGATCCGGAGATTCGGAGTATTCTCCTAAAACAACATTCAACGTTGCCTGCAACAGCTAAAATGCAAGCCACCTTGGATATGGACCACTTTGCTAGATATATAGTAAATAAAGAAGGGCCGGCAGAAGAAGTTATGAAAAGCTACAGCAGAGAAAACAATATAAAAATACAAGATTTAGCTGTGAATAAAAAACAATACCGCGAGCAACTAGAATTGAATTTTGCATTTTTTGATGAGGTGAAATTTAACAAATTATGGGATTAAACTAGGGAATATTGTTTATATCTATTTGTCTGAAAAAAAATGCACTCGCTAACCAAGTGCATTGGTGTAATCAAATGTTGCTTAGTTTACTCTTAAAATTTCATAAAGCGGGTAAAGACTAGTTTCTGTATCATGGCACTTGTTTGAGTAGCGCTCGCCGTTGTCAGACTTATATACAACTGTCTTTCCGGACTTCATTGCGTAAAACATGATGCCAAGAAATTCGTAAAATTTTGGATGAGTTGGCTTAAGTTCAATTGTTTCATGCCTGTCTGGCCAAATCCAAACAGAACCACTAGATTGCAAACTGATACTGTCAATTTTGTCAGAACAAGTTACTTCTTTCGCTTGTACAAAGCTCGTCATTAATAAAAGAGAAAGTAGGGCTATTTTTTTCATGTTTGATATCCTTATATATTATTTATGAGCACTGAAATAAGTGCACTAATAACATACAAGCTCAGCATGACATTTCAGTATAATATATTTTAAGATACGCTAATTTATTTATGACTCAGTAAATAATTATGAAGTAATATATGAATTTATTTGTATTTTATGGCTTTAGTAATTTAATATCTCGTAATGAAAACGCTTTAAGCAAGCGCTTTGTTATGTGGAAACATTGTTGGTGCCCAAGGATTAGATGATTGTGTTTTTGATAAACAGCGAGGCTGATCCGCTAAACTTAACATGATAGGGAGTAGGTGCCACTATTGTACTTCATACAAATATACACCTTCATTGCGCTTCAACTTTAAATGCTATTCTATCAAACTCATCTGATTTTTAAGCCGATTTGTCAATTTCTACTGTCATATCGCTAAGACGCTTCTTGCTATTGTTTTGAAGCAAGCTGGGAAGGAAGTTGTATATCTTCCAAACGTTCTACGGGAAGAATGCTTATTAAAAACATTTAGTTATATTTATTTTCTTTGAAAGTAGATTAACTCTATAGCCACCTTGATCAAATCATTCCTTTATATATGACCTAATGGAATTTGCATTGACACTAGGCTGAGCTAGATTTATATCGGACTTTATAAACAGAAGGAATAGACACATGTCTTGCTCACAATCCCACAAACATGCTGATCACCATACTCACGGCCCAAACTGTGGACACACCGCAATTCGACATGGCGGTCATGTCGACTATTTAGTTGAAGGGAAACTGCACCACCCACATGGCGATCATTGCGATGAGCACGTGATTGAAGTTAACGACGCTAACCCAAATGAATGCAATCATGCTGTTTCAGGAAATGGTCATGTTCATGGACCAGGATGCGGCCATGAAGCAATTCAACATGGCGATCATGTTGATTATCTTGTGAATGGTCGCCTTCAACATCAACATGGTGACCACTGTGATGATCACGGACCCGTTGAGTTAGCTTGATCATTTTGAGTCTCGATCACCATTGAGACTCAAAATCAATCTGATGTTATGTAATAGTGGCGTAATGGGAAACGCCCACCTCGTGCAATATGCTTACCACCCACTGACAAACTTCATACGGATCTGAGGACGACTCCATGGTTCAACAAGTTAAGATATATCCGAACGGTAAAAGTAACCCGACACTTGAACATTCTGATTCAAATAAAGCTAATTTAGGCATATGTTTTTCCGGGGGAGGTTCGCGAGCATTAACCTGTGCTTGGGGACAGATGCTAGGCCTAAACACTTTAAACTTGCTTCAAAAAGCACGTTATATTTCATCGGTATCGGGTGGTACGTGGGCTTCGTCAATATATTCCTTCTTGCCACAAAAGTATTCAGATGAGGATTTACTGGGTGAATATGTTGCTCCTGAAAATCTATCTATCAGCGCCCAAACTGGTAAATTTAATATTAATCAGCTCTCAGAACACAGTTTTGGCAAGGTACCTGCCGGAATGGGGCTTGATAACTTGCTAGTAACCGCAGGTGCATTTATCGCGAAAAATAAGACTAAAGACCATCAATGGTTGTGGACTGATATTGTTGGCCAGCATGTATTGTCGGTATTCAATCTTCGGGCGCAAGGGGAGAAAACTTGGACCTCTACCAAGTCATTTTCTTTATCTGAGAGTTATGCACAGCAATCGTTTCCAGAACTCGAGCCCACCGATGAAAACTTTTTTTATTTGCGAGCAGAACGACCATTTATCATTATGAACAATAACATAATGCACCCTGTAGCCTCTGTGGAAGGGAATAAAACCAATATTGTGCAACTACCAAATCAAGCAACGGCTATTTCGGCAGGTGCGAAGGGGCAAACGCCTGATGACGCATTAGTCGGTGGAGGGCAAGTTGAATCCTATGCGTACGCGTCTACCTTGCAACAAGACAGTGCATCGGAATCACCTGTTAAAGTCACAATTTCTGAGCGTTATGCTTTGATGGATATTGTGAGCACTTCAAGCTCATTTTTTGCAAATGCAATAGCGAGTGCTTTTTCTGCTAAGGTAAACGACCCAGTGAGCTTGGCCGAGCTAATTGATAAGGTCATGCCACTACTATCCGATTCAGACCGAAAGAATTTGCTTGGTGAACTCGAAAATAATATTGAAAAAGACGCAGCTACAGATTTGGCAAGGGCCATTTCCAGTAAGTTTAAAGGTTTTATTGCTCAGAATAAGCTCAACGATATTGCTGATTTTATTCCCAGGAATAACTATTGGCCAATTGGGGTGAATAGCCAAAATTACCCAAACACGCTTTACACGGATGGCGGTACATTAGATAACACTGGCATTATTGGCATTCTCTCTCAAACTGATACTGGTGATTCCGAACAAGCACCGCTAAAACTGCTTGTCTTTGACAATACTAGTACACCGCTTGTGAAAAAAGAAAAAGTTATTGCAGGCGGACAAGCGGCACCGCTATTTGGAATTGATTTCGATAGCAAGTCAGGGGAATATCACGCATTCAATGACAGTCAAAAAGATCCAACGCACCCAGCTTTCAAGGCAACAAGCTTATTACAGGTATTTGAGAATAGCGAAAATGGCGCGAGAAATACGCCGTTTTCACAGCTTGTGAGTGGTCTTTATGAGACAAACAAGGGTAACAGCAACACAGCCAATTCTCAGCCTGCATTTCATCAAATGACATTAACTACGGTGGAAAACACACTGGCAAACGTAAGTTCAGGGCGTAAGGTTGAGATCTTATATGTGCAAAACGCGAAAATGCTCGACTGGCAAAACAGCTTACAAGACGAAGCGCTTAAGAGCCAGATTTTGGCAGGGCAAAAAGGCCTAGATACTGTTACGTCTGATTTAGATGACGCCAAACTATTTGCAGAAGCTATGTCCGGCTTGTATTGGGATTCAGATCCTACGTTGGAAAAAAAGGCTTTGGCGTTATTGAAGCAACCAGCAATGCCTTTTGCAAACTTCCCTTACTACAGTACCTTTTTGAAAATAGGTTTAGAGCCAAAAGAGTCGAATGCACTATCGCAAATGTGGGCATGGGCTATCGCCGATAACGCGAGTACGTTACAAAGTGTTTTAGCAGCATTCATCAATGAAGAATTAATTTAATAAGCAGTCTACAAAAATATTTATAGGGTACTTTCATGGCTGAGCGGCTCACTCAGCCATTTATCTTAAAACGGAAACCTCTGTTATTGGCTCAATCACTTCTTAGCTTGTTCCATACATCCGCTTTCTCTGTATGATGCTTTAATATTCATTAGACAATAAAAACTGTTTGATATATTGCGTACTGGCGATAGGTTATAGGAGTAGCAAAGTAGTCGCTGAAGCTATGGATATACAAAATAGGGGCAAAGAAATGAACTATCTGTCACACTTTAAATTGATGGCGCAATATAACCTACGGATGAATACACAGCTCAATGAAGCCACAAGTATGTTGAGCCACGAACAAATAACATCAGATAGGGGAGCATTTTTTGACTCTATCTTAGGCACTCTCAATCATATCTTAATTGGTGATATGATTTGGCTGTTACGATTTGCTCAGCATTCGAAGCGATATCAATCACTAGCTGATTTAAATGACCTACCAGTCCCAACAGATCTTGATGTTATACTTTATAAAGACTTTGAGTTGTATTTACCGGTACGAAACCGCATTGATAATGCAATTCTTTGTTGGATAAACAATGAAGTTGACGAGTCTGATTTCCACGAAACACTGGTATATAGTGATACGAAAGGCCATACCAGTGAGAGGGAGTTTAGTGAATTAGTAGCTCATTTATTCAATCACCAAACCCACCATAGAGGTCAACTTTCAACATTACTTAGCCAACTTGGGATAGACATAGGTATCACAGATTTTTTGATTGATATTCCTGATGCACAATTTAAAAGCGGATCCTGACAACATTTAAATATAGAGACTCTATTTTTTGTCGTTTTGACTAAGTAGAGTACAAAGCTCAAGATACATTTACACAATATTGAGTATGAAATACAAGTACTGATACAGTGTACGCATGGTGAAATGACAACCAAAATGAACCATGCGCACATTTTTCGAGGTAATAGGGCTTTAGTTTATCTTGTCTAACAATCCCCGAATAAGTTCTTATAAACTGACGCGACCAATGGGTTTTGTTCTGCGACGCGTTTAGTGACGTAAAAAGTGATTTGTGTTGCAACTATAGCAAAACAAAGTGCCGTCACTTCTAACACAACAAATGGTGAAAAAACCATAACCAGTGCTGTATTACCCCAGCATAATAGGGTAAATAGCCAAGCAACTAGCATTGTTTTGTCATTAAATTTATTTGTTTTCATGGTAATACCTCAATCTTAGGTTAACTTTGTTGGCGGCTTTTGCCCAACAGTTTATTTTTAATAGTGCGTAGCGCAACTTTTCGCCCTTCAGCAATGCTTACCCCAAGGACAGCCGCGGTACACCAAATTGCAGCTTCAGTAGTGACTGCTGCAAATGTCGTTACGGCTATTTCAATACTTTTAGTTTCTGATATAAAAATTACAATGAACATGGTCAGCCAACTAAATGCAACCAATGCCCATGCGGCACCCAACAAACGTGTTTTGTTTTGCAACCTAATCTTGTTTAGCAATGACATGCTTACCCCTTTTTATGTTAAAAATGTGTAGTTTGTACTGATTAGTCGATAGAAAAATGAGTCCATTACATATTTTTTTGATTTTTATTTTCGTTATAAAATTGCAAAAACAATCAAAATTTAAGCAGAAAAAAATAATTCAAAAAAAGTGTAATGATCCGGTATCTGCATCGACTAATAATAAAAATAAACTGGAGGTATAAAGCGTTGACAACACCCACCAAGGACTTAGATAAAGACAGCATTATCTCGCAGTATTGGCCGCAAATAAGCCGAGCTGCAACAGGGTATGAAAATCGCACAGCGCTTTCAGATGAGTTGGCACAAGAGATGGCGCTCTCAATCTGGCGTTCACTCGATGGTTTTAGTGAACAATGTTCACTCAATACATATGTTTATCGAGTAATACACAACACAGCCATTGATCATATCAGGCGTCATAGCCGCATATCAGAAGATCAACTTGATGATACGACGGTATGTGAGCGAGACTCGCCGGAGTCGCATACATTGCAAGCTCAAAGACAACAGCAGCTATTGATTGCAATTCATAAGCTACCACTGAGCTTAAGGCAAGTTATGCTGCTTAAGCTGGAAGATTTAAACAATGTAGAAATTGGCGATGTTTTGGGAATAAGCGATTCGAATGTCGGGATCCGATTACATAGAGCGAAAGAGCAACTAGCAAATTTATTAGCGAGAATGAAATAATGGATAATAAAGAGTTTGAACAATTATCGTCAATTTGGCAGTCAGCAGAGCAAAAAGAATTACCTGAAATGGACACTTTACTTAAACGGCACAAAAGGCAACACCTCGTTTTGAAGGTCAACTTTTGTATTGAGTTGTTGGCTATTCTGGCAGTGAGCGTGTTTTTTGTGCTCTCTTTATTCAAAAGCTTTGATCTAATCAAACAGCTCTGGGTAGGTTTTGCAACCGTATGGGGTATTACTATCTTTGTGTTAATGAACAAAAGCAGGCTAAGTAGCTTAAGACAACTTAGAAGTGAACAGATCAGCACTTCTATCGAAGTACACACCAAATTAATAAAAAACGAAATATTTAGATGGACATTAAGTGTGAAAGCGACTTGGATATTCGTTGCAGCGCTCATGGTATTTGCTATAGCTAGATGCTATTTTTTGAATTGTAACATTTCAGACATGCTTAATATTGGCATATCGTTTCTGGTTTTACTTGCATCTATTGTATTCTTTGCTCGCAAAAACAAAAAAGCCAAAGAGGTGTTGTCTGCATTGGAACAGTAGGGAATAGGCTCTTTTAGGCAAATAGCGTCAGCCTCAAAGGTACTGATAGGGGTTAAAATTGGCGCTTCAATGTGCTCAATTTAATTTTTGGTATACAAATGGGTATATTTTTACCCTCAGAGGTGATTTATTATCAATAGTTTAATAAGCAAATATGCAAATGTACTTATCGCCTTTATTCTGACGATGTTGTTTGGCTGGGCTATATTTTTAGAAGCAAGTTCATTTGCATTAGCTTTAGGAGCAGTGTTTGTATTATTTAGCGCAGAGCATATCTATAATTTTATTACTCGCTCTACAACCCCTCGCGTAGAAGGGCTTTCTAGCCCAAAACTTGCAGGGTTATTGGTAATATTAACCCTTAGCATTATACTGTTTTTTGTCCAATTTTTTGTAAGGATACTCAATGCATCTGGCAATTCACTTTAAAACCGCAAAGTTTGATGTTACACAAGAGCAGATAAATCCTATTAATCCAATTTATGGTGAATCACTATTAATTTGGTTAAAAAGTAAATTAAACGGACAGTTAGATATCTGCTATCCAGCCGCTGAAGACTGGGGGTGGTATAGTACTCTAACATTTGAAGACAATCACTATTTGATCGGTGCAAGTGTATTTTATTCACCTGAAGAAGACTCAGCACCGGAACTAGAGTGGGTGCTCCAAATAGATAAACGTCAAAGTTTAAAACAAAGGCTTTTTGGTCAAAATAAAATGTCCCTGACAGATCCATGTTTTATATTTTTTCATGAGCTTATTCGCAATTGCGACGAGTTTAAAGAAGTGGAAATTTCATAGAATTCTAGAGATATACACACATCCCGAACTTAGTTTAGAACTGAGTTCGGGCTTTATATCCGACAACCGGCTTAAGCATTCAAAATCACTTCGAACCCACCATAAATCAACCTCTTGCCATCAAATGGCATTGCACCTTCGCACATGGCTTTCATTCGTTCGTCATTATGACACTTTGCCATACCTTCATCTCTGATTTCTTTTGAAGGCCAAAAAACCCAAGAGAAACACACTGTTTCTTCGGCTTCGCACTTTACTGCTAGCGGGAATGATGTCTGTTCGCCATCGGGTACGTCATCTCCCCAACATTCAACCACACTAAGTGCACCATATTCTTTGAATATCTCAGCAGAAAGCTGCGCCATGCGTAGGTATTCACTTTTATTTTGATTAGGCACTGCCAAGACAAATCCATCTACATAAGCCATTTTGATTCCAATTAGTTTTTACCTATAGGTCCACTAATCGTAGTGCAAATCACCTGCTTTGCCACATCATGTATTACCGTTAAAAGGTTTCTGAAATACAGTAAACCGTGACACGAATATTTCTGAGTTGACGCCAATGCGCCATTAACCGCACAAGCAATTGCGCACACAAGTGCATGTTATAAGAGGAAGATATTGAATGTAGATTAGCCGTTTGAGCAATCACGATAAATATAAGTAGCGAGAATGGGTGAGCAGTAGTAGGCGTCGGACTTTACTTTTTTCCGACGGCCTTATTTTTTTACGTAACTTAAGCTGTATATCTATAGCAAAAATGAACCAAGTTTAATAACTTGTATGATTGCAACAAACGACCCACACATGACGAGCAGGTTTGCTTTTTTTTCAATTTTCTTCGCATTTTCCGCATCTTTATCGGCCATATTTGCCTTCAAAACTTTGCCTTGAAATGCCATGCCTACTGAAACCAAAAGTAAAACTAAAGTTATGATTAAATCTGTCATCGATTCAGGTGACACTGAAAAATCCTCTTAATAGCTTAGAGCTTATTTGCAATGATGAGCGAGCCATCTTATTTGGCCCACTCGAGAGAGTGGGGATCCTATAGCAAACTCCTCTGTAAATAAAGGAGCTAATAAAAATCCTAGCAAGTACACTTAACTACTCACTGCGTCTGAGACAGATCATCAAACATTCAAAGGGCTAATACACCTAACCGCCATTAGCCCTTAGTTTACTTACATATTTTTAGCCTTACTTTTAGATTTGCTTTGAGCATTTTCAGTTGTTATCTCTTGGCAATATGTTTGGACACTTTGGACATTGCCAAACCACCCCTGGGGGTTGTACTTTGCTTTAACCTGTTTTAAGCGCGGTAGATTATCTCCGAAGTACAACATTAGTGCATGCTCTAAACTTTCTGGGCCGTTTTTAATTGAACCCAAATCCACATCAGGATAATTGTAATAACATCCATCCACACGGTCTGAGAACCTAGGATCTGGTACACCACCAGAAACGGCATATATCGTCTTATACATGTCGTTTAGCCAATTCACGTGTGCATCAGCTTGCGCTGTGTTATCCAAACCAGGAGGCATTTTGTTATCCCAGTAGGTTTGATATTGCAGCTTCATAATAGAAGAGCGTTGAACAATTGCGGTATCTTTTGGCTCTACGGTGTTTATTTTTCCGCCATAGCTGTCGACCTGTATTAAAGAGCGAGCCATATCTGCCCGTGTAGCATGATCGCCATCTTGATAAGAGATAGGTTTTCTTAAAAATGCGTAGGCACTATTGATCATGTCTTCAGTCCAATATTTGGTTAGATACGCTGATTTGTATTTACCAAAACTATTGGCACCAGAGGGACTAACTTGCTGTGTACCATTGAGATAGGTGTAATCTCTTAAAGTATAATCAATAAAGTTGTCTTTTAAGTTGTTTGCATAGCTATTTAACCCTCTCGAGCTTGGAATGTGAGGGTGGCCAAATAGAGTAAAATCACCTTTTGATAATAGCTTTATTTGATTCGCTTTTTTGAGGATCGCACTAAACTTATTGCGCTCCTTTAATTCAAATGCAGCCCAATCGCCATGATACTCTGGAATATAGTAAACAAAAGCAGTGATTGAAATGTTTTTTGCATCTTTATGATTGAGAAGCATATTAGCCCAAACATGCCATGTTTGTGGGTCTTGGTCACAAAAAGACTTTTCAAATAAGCGAATAATTTGTGTGAACTGTTCTTGAGACAAATAGTCGCCGTTTTCGTCCTGCCAATCCCATGAAAAGTTTATTGTGTACATTCTCTCTGGTGAAGGCGGTGCATCTTTAAATATCAATTTTGTGATAATACCAAATTGTCCACCACCACCACCTTTAACTCCCCAAAATAAGTCACAGTGCTGATCTTGGTCACAATAAAGTTCTTCGGCATCACCGCTCGAGTTTTGCACAACGATGTAAACGCCAACCAAGTAATCCATCGCAAGACCATACATTCGAGACAATAAACCGTAACCACCACCCGTAACATGGCCTCCCAAGCCAACAGAGTAGCAGCTTCCGGCGGGTAGGGTACGCTTATACATATTGTTTAGTACGCGATACATTTCCCAATTACTGAGGCCAATTTCCATTTCAATAGTATCGGACTTTTTGGAGTATTCGAAACTGTTTAAGCTCCCTACATCTATAATCGCTTTGGTTTCGCCGTTATATACGAAACTTTCATAACAGTGACGGCCGCAAGTAATTTGAACTTCATGTGACTCAATGTCTTTAGCATCAATAATATCTTGAAAAGCCAACACGACTTCCGCACGACTTGTTGGTCTATAAACCTTCAAATCTGCATTATTTGCAAACCAACGACGGTTAAAACCTTGTCGATCACTAAGAGTTGGTTGAGCCATTCGATCATTTTTATTCATAACGTCTCCTTCACGAGTTTAATGATTTATTTGTTTATAAACCATACAGAACTCTAGAATAGGTAGAGGAGGGTTGAAGTCCATTACACAGATATTACGCGGTTGATTGCCTCCATTTATCTGAACCTTCCCGACGTAAAAGTACAGTAAGAAATATATTTATAGAAGCAAATCTAGGGATCTAGCATTGAAGCTTTAAAACACCAAAGAACTTGCGAGCGTTAAGCTGCTTTACAGCGACTCATGACATATAGGTTGATCTTTACCTTTTTTGAATACAATATATAATATACAAAATAACATTTCAAAGTTCACTTATTTAAGTGAGCAAAAAATAACTGGAATAGGAGAAATTCCAAATGAAACTATATAGACTCGTTACCGGGCCTGATGATGAAGGATTTTGTATGCGCGTATCAAAATCACTTAACGATGGCTGGCAGTTGCACGGTAGTCCGACCATAACATTCAACGGAAAAACCCCGATAGCGGGTCAGGCTTTAGTCAAAGATGTGCCTGATGAAGAATTTCATGATGGGATTAATTTAAGGTCATACTGAAACGATGTTTCATCCTGATGCATCTTTGCTGCCACACGGTTTACAGTTGTTTTTAGAGGTTATGGGGCTGGATGATGCAGTAAACGCCTTAAGTGAAGAGCAGGGTAACTTGTTTTTTATTCCCGACAAGCCAACGCCTAATCACGAATTTTGTAAGCGGTTTAGCGATGATATGGCAAGGGCATTGTATAACCATGCTGGCAGCACATACCAAATACCAAAGCTAGACAAAATCATGATTCAGCTGCGGAACATTAAATTAAGAGAGGATTTTAAGCAGGGCGCTTCAGTCCAAGATTTAGTAAGACGCTATAAGTTGACCAGGCAAATGATCAACTTAATAGTGACCTCCGAAGTCAATGGCACACCGATATTAGTTGGCGATGCGCACAAGCAGATGGAGTTGAAGTTGTAGGTTTGTGATCAGCCTTCATTGTTAGGTGTGGGGGCTAGTTTGTTTCATTCTCGAAAGATGAAGGACAGCTGTGTGCCAGAAGCGGTTTGTTATGTGCCTATTTAGCAGCACTTTTCAGAAACTTTATTCCACTGTATTTATCATGTTTACTAGGTATAACTTTTAGTTCAGATTCACTTTCAGGTACATCTATGAACAAGAAGTATCTTTCTCTTTTGTGGGCTGATGAGTGCAAATGCAACTCTGTACCTTCTGGAATTATTCTTTGTGATCCATTTGTTGTTGATACAGCTATAGGCTTTGTAGTTTGAAATATATTAGAAGTAATAAAATTAAACTTACCTCACATTGAACCTACAAAGAAAGATAGTAAGCATAATATGATTACAACAATATTCTTTAACATTTAGCCCATCCCCCCTTGGCATATAACGTTGCCAAACCTTTATTCGTCCGGTTTTGATGGCCTTGTTATGTTTTTTTATTATCGTCATCTTCAAGAAGCTTAAATATAGTTTCTACGAAAAATGGAACGTATTCATCTAGCATCTCATTTCTTTGTTCCAATATTTCTTTAGTCAATTTGGATGCTTTTTTCTTATCCACGACGCCCAGCTCGGTAAGTATATGAAAATACCTATTACAAGTATCAGCCATCCACATATCTAAATGACTTTCAAGGCTTGCTACTTTTTCCATGTGAACCACCTAAAAATATAACGCCGTTGTAACCGGCTAATAATAGTTGGCTAAAATTTGTGAGGCACGAACAAAGCCAACTGTTATTTGTCCGCGTTTACAACCTTGTTAGTTGTACGTTACTCGCCAGCCTCTAGAGTCATTTGCTTAGCCCATGCGGTCGCGTTTGCCCACTTTTCATTGGTAGTTCCATTGTACGACCAAAACACCACCTCACCATTTTTATTGATACAATAGTAATTAGAGTTGTCTTCACAGATAGGCATAAGCTCAACAGGTAAATCATAAAACTTTCGAGCACTCACCAATGCTTCGTATATGTCAGCATAACTAGGAGGATCGACGATTTCCAATGCTTCAAGTGGAGCATCTCCTAGATCATATCCAGATTTAATGAATGCCACATATTCGGGTGGAAAAGTGAAACCTAGCTTTTCTTGAGCTTCTGCAATTTCAATGTCGGTAGGTATTTTCACTTCGAATTCTTTCATTTACTCTGACTCGGGTTGAGTACAACTAACAATTTAATATCGACCCAATTGGTCGTTTTTCTACCACTAGACTAGCTGGGTCGTTTATCTGATTGGTCCAGTTTTAACATAAATAATAACATGTTACTACATATCACCATTTGTGGTCATGATGTTTTACCAAATATAAAAAAGACTCATTTGGTCGTTTCCATGTCTATAGGGGCAAGTTGCTAGCTAAGGAACTAAAAAGCAACGTTCTCAAAAAACTAGTGTTGCGGCTGCTAAATTTTTACTTTAGCCTAATATATCGGCTTTACTTCAAAGCACCGTAAATGTAACGCGCGTTTCGATTTTGGATAAAATTACATTTGTTTTTAGACATCCCGAAGTGAGTTGAAACCTTTCCTCAGTTACCATTTCATATCTGCATTAATTCTTTCATGTTTGCATTGATTTTAGTAAACAGTTAAGTAGAGTTGTATTGTGAAGCAATACAAGGATATAACGTTGATGAACTCTCTGATTAAAAAATCCAATGACATAATACAGACTGTGCAAACAGATGGCTCAACTGTGGTCCAAATTGCTGGAAATAATTCAGGTGATATTGTCATTAATGACCCGATAGCAGTGAAAGCATTCGACGCTTTAAAAGCTGAATTAGATAAAAAGCACATTGAAATTTCTGAATACAAGCAGCAGCTTCAAACCTATCTAGACATCATATCTAATTTAAGCCAAAGCAAACAGAATAATGAATTACCCGCCGAGGATGTTGATACTGCATTACAAGCAATCATACGTAGTGGCGATGTCGATAAAGCAAAAGCGCTACTTTCAAAGCTGATTGACGATAACGAAGACATCATTCTCAAACAGGCCGAGTATTATTATCAGCGCGGTTCGTTAACGTATCTTTATGAGTCTAAACAAACACTAAAGGATTTTGTCAGGGCAACGCAATTAAACCCTGAGCATATAAGTGCCAGGAATCGGGCAGGCCATATTTATAAGCGCATTGGTGAATTAGGCAACGCATTGCAAGCTTATCAACATGTTTTAAACTTGGCTGAAAAGACAGGTGATAATGAAAGTAAATCTGTATCGTATTGTAATATGGGGAATGTTTACCAAATAAAAGGCGAACTTGATAAGGCGCTTGAATATTACCAAAAGAGCCTTGAAATAAATGAATCCTTCGGTCGTAAAGAAGGTATGGCCAATGAGTATGGTAATATGGGGGTTGTTTACCGAATCCAAGGCGAGCTAGATATGGCGCTTGAATATTACCAAAAGAGTCTTGAATTAAATGAATCCTTCGGTCGTAAAGAAGGTATGGCTAACCAGTATTGCAATATGGGGACAGTTTACCAAACACAAGGCGATCTAGATAAGGCGCTTGAATATTACCAAAAGAGCCTTGAAATCAATGAATCCCTAGGTCGTAAAGAAGGTATGGCTAACCAGTATGGTAATATGGGGACAGTTTACCAAACACAAGGCGATCTAGATAAGGCGCTTGAATATTACCAAATGAGCCTTGAAATCGATGAACCTTTGGGTCATAAAGAAGGCATGGCGTGCCAGTATGGGAATATGGGGGTTGTTTACAAAACACAAGGTGAACTTGATAAGGCGTTTGAGTATTACCAAAAGAGCCTTGAAGTCAATGAATCTCTAGGAAGCAAAGAAGGCATGGCGCGCCAGTATGGCAATATGGGTAATGTTTACCAAATACAAGGCGAATTGGATAAGGCGCTTGAGTATTATCAAAAGAGCCTTGAAGTCTATGAACCTCTAGGAAGCAAAGAAGGCATGGCGCGCCAGTATGGTAATATGGGGAACGTTTACCTAGAAAAAGGCGAATTGGATAAGGCGCTTGAGTATTACCAAAAAAGCCTTGAAATCAATGAATCTTTTGGCAGCAAAGAAGGCATGGCAAATCAGTATGCCAATATGGGCATATTATCTGAACTACAGGACGACCTCAATCAAGCAAAAGCGCATTGGGAAAAGGCCTTGGCATTATTCGAGCAAGTGGGCGCACAACCTCAAATTGAGCAAGTGTCTATCTGGCTTGCAGAACTAGAGAATACAAAGGAGTAAGAGCTATGATTGAGTGGTTTACCTCACTTGGTACTGGTGAGCAAATTGGTGCATCGACGCTGTTGGTGAGCATTGTCGGGGTACTTGTTGCTATATTCAAAAAGTCAGGGCGCTGTGAGCCGCTAAAATCCGTTAACCAGAGCATATCGGGTAACAATATTAAAAACGCCGTACAAATAGGCGGAGATAACAAAGGTGAGCTGCCGAAAAAGTAGCAGCTACCATTTTATGTTAAATCAAACTGTTTTTACTTTATCCTGGCTCAACAATTTATCCGTTCCGTACTGAACGATATTATTACCACTTGGTTTGAAGTTTTGATAATCCGCTATTGGAATACATCCGCTGTAAAACCAGGAAACAG
Source organism: Pseudoalteromonas sp. Of7M-16 (assembly GCF_022347805.1). Lineage (NCBI taxonomy): Bacteria > Pseudomonadati > Pseudomonadota > Gammaproteobacteria > Alteromonadales > Pseudoalteromonadaceae > Pseudoalteromonas > Pseudoalteromonas sp. Of7M-16. The sequence goes on from NZ_JAKRFY010000020.1 coordinate 50,457, forward strand.
AGCAAAGCACACAGGTTTAAAGTTATGTTAAATAGGCTTTTTTAGGTAGATGACAAAAGCAGTAAGTAATTTTTATGGTAAAAATTACTAGTAGATTAACCTTGAGTGTTGGTCAGTGACAGTATATATTTAATACAAAATTGGGGTTTGGTTGGTGATCTGCTTAGTGTTATTGTGTTAAATTCTATTTCCATAAAAGCCTGAGCTGATAGGGAGCCTAACTTTATTTTTTATCAATGCTTTGTGCTCTTATGGCAACAGCGATTCAATATCTTTGATATGAAAATTAAAAACTATGGCAAATCTGGCTATTGAAATTTACTGAAAACAATAACTTACTATACGGTAATACTGTGTAATAGTTATTTAGGTGTTCCTATCTAAACTTTCTTTTGAGGTTTGAGCTAGCGCTGTAACTGCTGGCATATATTAAACAAGAAAAGGAAAGTATCATGGCCGATTTCTCTACTTACGGATATATAAAAAACTCCACAAGTTCAACGATCAAAATTACCAATTTTCACGCGACGCATGGAAGCTGGTCAAAACAACCTACGCCAACAACAATCAAACCCGGTGACGTATGTTCGTTTGCACAAAAGGATCCAACTGGCGCAGCACTTGGTTCAGAAGGTAGTATTTCTTTGGTTGTTGGTAACCAAGCTCTAACGACAGTAAAAATAGATTTTCAATGCGGGTATGCACAAAGTAATTTTGCAAAAGCGTCTGTCTCAGACAATTCTTTAGACGTCATCATCAAAGCTGGGTCTGGTGACGACGGGTTTGAAGATATGGAAACTGCCAACCCTGGTTATGTGCCTGGTGGCGGACATCCGTTGTATGTAACGTGGGAAGTGACAGAAAAATAAGAGAGAACTTTAGAAATCTTAATATGTCCGATACCGTCTAGTATTGGACATACCTTGGATTTGACGTTCACAGCCCCACAAAAGCAGAGGTGTTATCTTTGATATTTAGATAAAAACCCTATTTAACATAACGTAAATTATGGGATATATTTAATGATTGTTATACCTTGGGCAGTTGATAATACCGTACCTCTTACTTCGTAATTATCTGTATAAATTCAATAGCTTGAAAGTCAATCCATTAACGACATTGAGTGTTAACTCTTCCTGATTTTTATAATTTACCTGATTCTCTATATGATAGATAACATGAGTACTTTTTCACATTAAGTACGGTATCTTTGTAAATAAACTAATTGCTTCAAGGCTATTGGTGTACTCAGCTACTCTGTATTGATGTGAACGTGAGATACCTCTTCTAGATATTTTACCAACTTACTTCTCAATTAACCTAAGCGTAGCTCATCTTGAAATATGGAAATCTCGTGTTATACCTACATGGTTGTTAACTAAACAGCAAGGAAACCGTTATGGACTATTCAAAAGTTTCTAAAGATCAAGCTATCAAACTTCGGCAACTCAATAATCGTATTGAGTTGGCCAACATACCTTCATCTTCACTAGATGAATCACTCAATGTGGCAACATGGAACATTCGAGATTTTGGTAAATCGCGTCGTTCAGATGACGGGATTTTGTTCATCGCCCAAATTCTCTACCAATTCGACTTGATAGCAATCACTGAGGTTAGAGATGATTTAACTGATTTTAAGCGAGTTTTAAATTTACTTGGCCCCAATTGGAAATTTGTAATCAATGACTGGCAACCTGATAGAGCTGGAAATCGAGAGCGTGTAGCTTTCTTATACGATGAACGAATGGTAAATTTTACCGGTTTGGCTGCTGAAGCAGCACCAGCTAGAAAAAAAATTGATGGCGACTATTATACAAACCAAAGTTGGTGGCGCTCCCCTTACTTTGCGAGTTTTTCAGCCGGTCAATTTGATTTTATCTTAATGGCCATGCATGCTCGTTGGGGAACTACCGAAGGCAGAATCGACGAATTAAATGGGTTTGGAAACTGGATAAAAAAACGATGGGAAGACAATGAGGATAAAGTATTTGATAAAGATTTAATTGTAGTTGGCGATTTCAATATTCCTTCTAATGACGATCGTTTTTATCAAGCTTTGACAGTCGAAAGTAAATTGAAAATGCCCGACAACTTAAAAGGAATAAATGATACTGCAGCAGCTCAAGGGACACCTAAAAATTATGACCAAATTTTACATCGCTGTGATCAAGTGAGCTTTTCAGGTAGAGGTGGCGTAATTGATTTTTCTAAGGACCAATTCATGGAAACAGTCTTATTTCCTGAGTTAACTTTCAAAGAGGCAACATTTCAACTCAGCGACCACTTTCCTCTTTGGTTACAGATAAAAACAAATAATGATCAAGTTAGGCTCGATAATATTATCGGTAGCGACGTTTAGAGTTTAAAGCGTACAAACCATATTTCTTTTGATTGGCTGATATCGCCCCTACCCTGAGATCTCAGCCAACCTATGAACTGAAAAGCTAATGACTAGATTTAGTCAAAATAATTTTGCCGCTTGTGTGTTTTTAAGTAGAAGAGACGACGATCAAAATCGCTTTACAAGTTTAGATTTAGCCTCGTTGTGGATCTATTTCTACCACTTTGTTCTAGATGGATTTAATAAACGATTCAATTTAACATAATTTAAAGCACTCTAATAACGAGTGCTTTTATTTGAAACCAGATTAATGTAATGCGGCACTAAATGGAATACTTTCACATATTTGTGCTTCTGCTATCAATATCTCTTCCAGTCTCGCATCGATTATATCTTTATCGAAATATTCATAACCTAATTCAACAAACAAGTTTTTATGTTTTTCTTCTGACTTGGCAATCGCAACATAGAAGTCTTTATCTTTACCTTCAGGCAATGCCTGCGCAACCAAAGAAAATCGTTCATGTCCTCTGGCTTCAATAACAGCAGCAACAAGTAATCTATCAATTAAAAACTCATCGCTACCTTGTCGAAATAAAGAGCGCATCTTTTTGATGTAAGGATCTTGTTTATCATTTCCAAGTGCTAAGCCTCGTTCATTTATAAGTTTAAGCACTTGTTTAAAGTGAATCATTTCCTCTATCGCTAGGTCAGCCATCGCTTTTACAAGCTTAGTTCTATCAGGGTAATGCCCTAGCATTGACATGGCCATTCCTGAGGCTTTTTTCTCTGCGGCTGCATGATCCTGTAAAAATGTTACAAAATCATCCATTACTTTGTGTGTCCACTCGAATGGAGTGTGATACTTCAATTCAAACATAGGTATTTCTATCTCACTTACTACAACTGCTATGTAAAGCAGAACTTTATTAATTATTTAATATCGGACATTATTACTTACAAAAATCGTATAAGCTGACGTCTTTATCAACTTTACCAACTCTTGTTGACTCAATCTTTAGTGGATGTTTAATATCATTCCAAGCAGTTACTTTTCCCTTTTTATTTAAATGAGGAATATTTGCCATTGGCACAGACATAAACCGTGAAAATGTTTCACAGGACACAGGATCAGACAAGTTTATTGAAATATGTTCTACATTTGAATCTTCGAAAAATGTATAAACTTTCTTTTTATGTCTGTTGTAGCTCTCGATTAAGTATTCATCACAATGAATTTTCCCTTCAGATAGCTCTGGGAAAACGTCGAAATAGCAACGTTTTAGAGTATCGTTAAAGCCGCCACTTTGGTTTGTTAATTTAGGCAACATTCTCAGTAACAAGCGACGAATGGAAGGGACCCATAGCTCATGTTCACGCTCCAAATAGATGTATTTGGCGTCAGGAAACTTCTCATGAAGCTGTTTGTAATCATTAAAGACTGGGGTGTCTGCAATAAATTCAGCGGTTTTCAACGTGTGCTGGGTATATGCCGTATGTGCCGTTTTAAGCCCAATATCCAGACTCGCGACACATAGGCTCGTCGTTCCGGTCCTGGGTAGACCTAAAACGAAAAATTTCTTGTTCATATTATGTATAAATATGCGTTCATTAACGCCATTCCAATCAAAGATAAGAATGTACAGCCCATACCGACGACTCTCATTTTTATATTAGCTTTGGCTAAGGCCTGCGCATGTAAAACTCTTCCAGCTAAAAATAGCGCAGCAAAAGGGAGCAATATTGCTTCGCTTATCAATTGGTATTCAAGTATAAAAATTAAAATAACGGCAAGTGGTGTGTACTCAATAAAATTTGCATGTGCTCTAATACGGGCCTGCAAATCTTTATGCCCAGCATCACCTAAGCCTACCTGGTGACCCTTCCTCAATTTTATAACATCGAGGCTGAGCTTGATATAGAAAAGTGTACAAATTGCAGCAAACAATCCGCTGAACATAATAAAGTCCCCTATTCCTTTTTATACCGGACAGTATACGTTGTTTTTAAGGGACTTTAAAAGTGTCGTTTAATCAATGTAATAAACAGCGTAAACTTCAGCTGTAAGCTTGGTATCCCCGGTGCTATATGCATCTTGCAAGCTCATAGATTCTGCAGCCATTACTTTACCTCTTGCATAAGGTTGAGTAGGCGTATTCATCGGTGAAAAAGACACTGAGTATAGTCCCCCAACTTTCACACCAAACCCTTCTGCCAGCTCTCGTGCACCCAGTTGTGCTTGCTTAATAGCTGTTTGGTTGAGTTCTTTCATGATTTCGGCTTTGTCCTCTACAACAAACTGAGTATTGTTGAACTGGTTGATACCACTATCAACAAATGCCTGTAGTAACTCCGGATATCTATCGATGTTTTTTAGCTTCAACGTTATGTTTCTCGAAACTTTAAAGCCAGTAAACTCTTCCTCATTTGTACTTCTATTGTACCTTGTTTGCTTGTATACGTTCAGTTGCTCCGCATGAATATGATTGCTTTTAACACCAAAGCTCTTTGCTATATTTAACGCTTTGGCGACAACACGATCGACATTTGATTTTGCGTCTTTAAGGTTTTTACTTTTTTCGTTTATCGCTACATTGATAATTGCAGTATCCGGCTGTACCGAAACTTCCGAATAGCCTTTCACATATAAATGGGGAGTATTCGGAATACTTCCCGCAGCAGCAGAAGTGCTTAATAAAACTGAGAAAACAGCTGTGAGTAAACGCATAAACTCTCCAAAATTCCTGAATCTGATGTTGGTAACGGGCTTATTGAACCATATTAAAATTAATCATTACTGAATGCTATATTTCATTCTTGAATGAGCAGTACATTTTGACTTGTCTTTTAATACTATCAGTACCCTATTTTCGCTGTCCCACTCAATGACACAGGTAAATTAGACACTTAATTTTTAACGAATTTCATTATTGAGCGTAGAAATTGTTCACGATATAAACTAGCCTAATATGAGTAGACTTAACTCTCTCCGGTTAATTAAATTGCTTATGGGTAAACGGCTTATAGTATTGTACACCTTTTGGGTGATAGTAACCGCAGCCCCTTCTATTTGTTTTGGGAATATCCCTGTACTGTCAAATCAATATTCAGTCAAAAAACTCACTGCCGAGGATGGCTTTGTGTCATCAGAGATCTATTCTATTATCCAAGACCAACAAGGATTGCTGTGGTTCGGAACCGCTGAGAACGGCGTAATGCGTTATGATGGCAGAAAAGTCACGTTGTTTGAATTTGATAGTGAGACGATGAACGGTTTGTCCCACAATGACGCGGGTAACTTGATGTTAGATCGAAATGGCGATATATGGATAGGTACCTGGGGAGGTGGCGCAAATAGGTATGACCCAAAAACTGGTCAGTTTGAGAACTTTATTCACGATTCGAAAAGGACCGATTCAATAGCAGCGAACAGGATACAATCTTTGCTTCACGACTTGGATGGTTCAATATGGCTAGGATCTTATGATAATGGCTTGAGTCGGTATTTAGGTGGCGATAAATTTGAACACATAAAGAAAACCACAAATACTTCATTGGGTCTATCACACAATCGTATTTGGGATATTGAAAATCACGACATACAGAGCCTTTGGGTTGCTACAAGCTACGGGCTTAATCTATACGACAAAGAAAATAATACTTACCGCTACTTTTTTCCAGACCCTGAAAATAGCACGCCAACGGGCGCCAACGAAATACGGCATGTATTGAAATCCTCAAAGGGACACATTTACGTCGGCACCCAGCAAGGACCTTTTATTCTTGATCACAAAAGAGGAACATTTTCAGAGATCGGCGTTGTGGATGGTAAACATCTTGGTCAGGTCAACTCAATGATAGAAGATCATGAAGGTTACATCTGGTTTATCACAAGCAGAGGAGCTTTTAGACTATCTCAGGGCAATGGGCAGCTAGTTCAACTTGATTTGGAACATAACAGTGGACTACGAATTATATTCGAAGACAATGCAAATACGATCTGGATAACAAACGAACTTCAGGGGATCTTTAAACTTGTGCCCCATCGCAAGTTTAAGTCCATCGACAACCCTGAATTAACCACTCCAAATGGGATTACCGTTGACCATCAAGGAGATATTCTGGTTGCGAATTCTAAATCTGAATTGTTTAAGTGGAGCGTTGCGTCCCAAACTTTAGATATGTTAATTCCCGCAGTTTTCACTTCTGAAAAAGGCTTTAGTGAAAATCGCTTGTTGGAGCGCCCTGTTTTGTATTTAGATCAGGAGAACACACTGTGGATGGCTCAGGATGAAGGTTTAGCTAAAATTAACCTAGAGACCAAACAAAGCGAAATTATTACCTATCCAAAAACAGCGATGAATCATGAACAATTTCGCGAGATCAGAGCTTTATGTGTCGATAATCAGGGAATACTATGGATTGGCACATACAAAAATGGGGTCTATTTATACGATCCTTTAAAAAAGACTTTTAAGCATATGGGTACTTCATTTGGCTTGTCTCACTTGGAAGTACTCACGATCTATCAAGACAATTCCAAAAATATTTGGGTTGGAACTGGAAATGGTGTAAACCGTTGGGTTGAAAGCAGTCAAGAGTTTCAATCTTTTGTAAATAGCCCCTATCAGGCCAATAGTTTATTAGGCAGTATTGTTCAAGATATCTATGAAACTAAAGATGGTAGTATCTGGGTAGCGACGCAACAAGGGCTTAATTTATACCAAGCAGATCAAGACAACTTTACTCACTTTAACATGCAAAACGGATTACCAAGCAATCTAATAAGAGCAATATCAGATGATCGGCAAGGCAATTTGTGGTTAACCACTAACAAAGGCGTAACCAAGTTTTCCCCTTCCTCTGGTCAAGTCATAAACTTCGATAGCCGAAACGGGTTGCTCGGCTTAAATTACTACCCAAGTAGCCTTATCAAAGGCAAAAATGACACACTGTTTACAAATAGCCAGCGAGGTGTTGAGTATTTCAGTACATTGGTTCAGCAGTCTACGCTTAACGATCCCGGCATTGTACTCACCGGGTTTAACAAGATGGGCCTACCAATCAACTTAGATACCCCGTATTCCTACGTGACAGACATTTATGTTTCATACCTCGACTACATTTTCTCTCTTGAGTTTTCTGTGCTGGACTTTCTTTCACCAAATAAGAATCAATATGCTTATAAACTTGAAGGCTATGATGATAACTGGATAGAAATAGGTAATCGAAATACCGCTTCATTTACGAATCTCGATGGTGGCACCTACAAATTTCAAGTGAAAGCGACCAATAGTAACGGTGAGTGGGGATCTAAAACTTTATCTATTAATGTGCATGTATCTCCTCCCCCTTGGAAAACATGGTGGGCCTATTCACTTTATGTTTTATTGGTTGCCAGCAGTATTTTTGCGGTCATATATTTACGGACCAAACTACAAAAAGCAGAAATTAGCAGACAAAAACAATTTGTTGTCCAACTAGAAGAGCAAGTGTCCGAGAAAACTGCCTCATTGGAAACTCAGGCAAGAAGGCTCGAAGAAGCTTTGAAAAAGGCTGAGGAAGCGACACGGTTAAAATCTGAATTTCTCGCTAATATGAGCCATGAAATACGAACACCTATGAACGGAGTGATAGGTATGCTTGAGCTGCTTAAAAAGAGCGGTTTATCTTCAACTCAAGCTCATTCCGTTAATATTGCAAGTACCAGTGCCCACTCATTGCTCTCTTTGATTAATGATATATTGGATTTCTCCAAGATTGAGGCAGATAAGCTTGAATTAGAGTATGTCAATTTTGATCTTCGTCAGTTATTGGAAAATTTAGCTGAATCGATGGCTCTATCAGCTCAGACGAAAGGCGTAAGCATCATTCTGGATTTTGCTGATCTTGACAGTTCAATTGTGAAGTCGGACCCTGGCCGAATAAGACAAATTATTACCAATATCGTCAGTAATGCAATCAAGTTTACCGATCAAGGCGAAATAGTGCTATCCGCGACGCTTGAGCCAGACAAAGAAGCTCAAGGCTATATCTTTACGTGTAAAATCCAAGATACCGGCATCGGGATCCCCGAAGAAAAGTTAACCACTCTTTTCGATTCATTTATACAAGTGGACGCTTCTACAACAAGGAAATACGGTGGCACTGGCCTTGGGTTAAGTATCACCAAAAATTTATGCCAACTGCTCAATGGGGACGTTAATGTCTCAAGTACTGTTGGGGTTGGAAGTTGCTTTGAGGTAACTTGTGCCGTATCCAAAAGTGATGAGCTAAGCCCAACCACGGTGAATTTATCGGGCTATAACATAACTGCCTTACTTGTTGATTCTATCGTATCTAGTAACAAAGCAATTCGCAGGCAATTGGAGGTTTGGGGTGTCACTGTTTTTGACGCAACCAATGCCGACCAAGCACTTCGCGTGATCTCTAAACGGCAAATTGATATTGTTTTCTTTAACAAATCTCTTCCGAGCATGGATGGTGAATTACTGGCTAAAGAGATAAGAAAGCATGAGCAAAATAACAATGTTAAATTAGTTATGATGACGCTCTTAAAAGAACAATACACAGCTATTGAATCTTGCACGGTTAAGTTAGACGGTTATTTTTCTAAGCCGACCACCAAACAGGATTTGCTTAATGCATTGTCAACTATTTGTGCCGATATTAGGCATTATTTAGACAGGCCAAAGATCATTGAAGAAAGTAACAAAGGTGGTAAAAATCAAGGAAGTTGGGCTGCGAAAACGAGGATCTTGCTTGTTGAGGACAACAAAGTAAATCAAATGGTTGCTATGCGCATTTTAGATAGCATCGGATTAGTGGTTGATATTGCGGAAAATGGACTCGAAGCACTTGATAAAATTAAAGCTGCGGAAGGTGAACAGCCCTACACAGCTATCTTAATGGATTGTCAAATGCCTAAAATGGACGGTTATGAGACCACCAAAAATATTAGAGCGGCCAATGCCGGGGCAATTCATTCGAATATACCTATCATTGCGATGACTGCCAATGCTATGCAAGGTGATAGGCAAAAATGCCTTGATGCGGGTATGGATGACTACATAACGAAGCCTATTGAAACAGACAAGGTAATAGAGAAGCTAGAATATTGGATTAACAACAACGGTAATCGTTCGGCCTGAGTTTTTTGCCCCCACGACGAAAAATGGGCCTATTGGCCCATTTATTTATCGCTTTCTAATCGGTGTTCAATTTTATTTGTAGTTAACTTGGTCAATAACTAGGTTGATGTCATTTTCACCAGTAACTTCCCAAATAGTTACATGTTCAGTTGTACCAGCTGGGTTTTGGCAAGAAACTGTTTGTCTAAATACACGACCGTTGTAGTTATATACCTCATTATTCAAGGCATAGTGATTGGTGTGGAATAAAGGAGTTGAATCATAGCCGTTAAATACTTTAGAGACTAAGCCGTCGTTAATCTGAGAAGTACAGAAACCGTCTTCAGTTCCATTGTTAACTAAAATAGATGATGTATAGCTAAGTTGCTCGTACCAACCTGCACCACCACAGTGTGAAGACTGACCGCCACAAGCCGGTGATTGCCATTCACCAACACCCGTTAGAGTTGCATCCCAAGTGATTTTTGGTACCGCTGGGATTTTGTGTTTTACAGTGAAGCTTTCACCAGCTTCTGATTCACAATTTAGAGATAGAACACGAGTACGTTGCAACTGAGCTTCAGTAAACTGGCCTTGTAATACGATTCTATCGATGTGCCAAGTGTTATGTCCAGCTGGTGCAATCGCTACGTTCGCGATGAACTCGCCTGAAACTTCATCATAAACAGCACCAGTAGAGCATGAACCATATGTATCAGCGCGGAAAGCCCAAGCGCCAAAAGTACGTGAGTGATCTGAGTCAGTTACGATACGGTCCATAAATCCACCCGTATAGTTAGACTCACGATCATAACCATCTACATCGTTAACTGTAACGCTTGCGACTGCGTTGTTCATAGCAAATAAAGATACTACAGCTGCGAGAAGTTTAATTTTCATTTTGATCCCTTTTTTACTTTGGTTTAATTAAAACTTCCTCTCTAATTGAAAGGAAAATATAAATTTGTTTTAACGGGGGTCGTAAAATTATTTATCTACCCCGTCGTTTTCTCGCAACATAAGTTAGTGGCTAAAATTGGCCTTGTAAATGCGTAAAATATCGTCATTTCAGTATAAAAACAGTAATCCCCTTGAATGTGTATGAGCATTCTGAAACTAAAAAACAACTGGGTTAAAAGCGTTCGGACTTTTCCAAAATTAATATAAAACACCATTTTTCAATAACTTGAAAAATAAATAAGAATTCAATATGGTAAATTAATGGTGAGGCAAGACTAATGAATGTATGGAGAATCGAAATGAATCATAATGGAGTATAACTAAACAGCTAAATAGTATTAAAACAACACTATTAAATAATAATACTATTAATAATTAAGCATTGTGATTTGATAATTTATTTCATCAATACAAATCACCTTTTTGTAAGATATTTCTTGTTTTATACGGCTAATTTTTAATATTGAACGCGGATTTGAGTGAATTACTGATAAAGACTTCCTCTTGAGGTAAGAATAGGTTTGCATGTGCTTGAATGATCAAGTCTTGAATTGTACGCTTTTGCAGTGTTCTTTCGAATAAGTCCACTGCTGCTCGGCCTGTTCGAGTATCAGAGCAAGCAATATATCCAAAAATAGTTGCGGTAGTATCTCCAATTGCATGAAAAGATATGTCTTTAAGAACCTCCTCTGAGGGGAAATCAGTCACAAACACCGAACTGTATTCAATAATACCGTCTAGCCTGCCTTGCACCAACATCTGTCGTAATCGAAATGCGCTGTCATTGCCTTCACTTATAAACAGTCTGTCCGCATTAGCTTTAATAAAATCATCAATTTCTAACCCGTACGAGCGGCCCTGTGTCACACCGATCCTCAGACCCATAGACAAGGCATCTTTTAGAGAAACTTCGATTGAAACAAATTTCTTGTTTCGCAAAATCAACCTGTTTGAAGGGAAAGCCATTAGAGGAAAAGACACAAATACGCCCATAGCTTCTCTCTCTGGTGTTTTTACTTTATTGTACAAGCACACGTTTTCTTGATTTTTCAGCTCCCTCCATTCACGTTCCCTACTCGCTGGGACAAAATCAATTTTCATATCATTTTTTAGATTACGCGTAATGATAAGCAGCAACTGAGTCGCCAAGTCTCCGGGCGCTTCACCAAAAGAAGGGTTATAGTCTGAAACAATCTCGATTTTTATTGGGTTGGCAAAGCCGGAAAAAGACAAAAATACAAATACAACAAACGCAAATTTAGACAGCATAGCTACTCCTACTGTATGCAGTCCTTGCGAAAAGTTATCTCTTGAGTATAGCTTTTATAAATTAGTTTTCTATGTAGAACGGAAATAACGGCTTTCTTAAACAGGAAACTCGATTAATAACAAGCAATTAAAAAAGTGAATATAATTTTGATTTGAATGAGTGTACCTAACTTTTGTTAACTATGTAATCCGAGGGGTTTATTGTTTCTGTTTTATGAAGGTCTGACGTTTAGATTGCGTTCATGGATGGGTAAATCACCTAACCTAATAACAAATCGTACTTTGACACTTATAAAAGAGATTGACGGCCTACTTGGGCATGAGACTTGTTTGACGGCTTATATAAAAAAACGCCATAACCAAATAATTTTCAGTCATGGCGTTATGTTTTTATGCAAACTTTCTAGACTAGATACTGCAACGTTTGTAGTTGCGGTATTCAGGCATCCAATAATTTTTGTCTATCGCAGCCCAAATTCGCTCATCTGGCATGTCTAAAGTCACACCTTCTTCCATTGCTTTCTTAGCCACAGCAAAAGCTATACGCTTACTTAGCTGCTCAATTTCAACTAATGACGGCAGTAGGCTTCCTTTGCCGGTGTTCGCCCATGGAGAAGACTCGGCAAGTGTTTCACTGGCAACCATGAGCATAGATTCCGTAATACGAGATGCTTTAGCTGCTAAAACGCCTAGGCCAATGCCTGGGAAGATATAGCTATTGTTACATTGCGGTATTACATGTGTTTTACCTGAAAATTCTACTGGCTCAAACGGGCTGCCAGTCGCAACAATTGCATTACCTTCAGTCCACTCAATCACGTCTTTTGGATGTGCCTCAACTTGGCGAGACGGATTACTTAGTGGGAAAATAATAGGTTGTGAGCAACCAGCGTGCATCGCTTTAATAACCTGTTCAGTAAACAAACCAGGTTGTCCAGAGACACCAATTAGGATATCTGGTTGAGCACAGTGCATGACATCCAATAGAGAAGCAAATTCACCACTGTAGTTCCAGCTTTCTAAGTTAGTTGAAGACTGAACTAACGCAGCTTGGAAATCTCTTAGCCCTTCCATACCCTCGGTAAGCAAGCCGAATCTGTCAACCATAAATACTTGGCTACGAGCTTGTTGATCCGAGATACCTTCTGACACCATTTGCGCAATGATTTGCTCTGCTATACCACAACCTGCAGAGCCCGCACCCACAAAGACCACTTTCTGCTCAGATAGCTTAGAACCTTTAACCCGACAAGCGGCTAGCAATGATCCGACAGTAACAGATGCAGTACCTTGAATGTCATCATTGAAACAGCAGATCTCATCGCGGTATCGTTTTAAAAGTGGCATAGCATTTGGCTGTGCAAAATCTTCGAACTGTAGCAACACATTTGGCCAACGGCGTTTTACGGCTTTTATAAATAGATCTAAAAACTCATCGTATTCTTCTTGGCTAATACGCTTGTGTCTCGCGCCCATATACATTGGGTCGTTCAGCAGCTTTTCGTTATTAGTGCCGACATCCAACATAACAGGTAACGTGTAAGCTGGGCTAATACCGCCACATACAGTGTACAGCGCAAGCTTACCAATTGGGATCCCCATTCCGCCGATGCCCTGATCGCCAAGACCAAGAATACGCTCGCCATCAGTAACAACGATAACCTTTACCTTGCCTTTTGTAGCATTGCGTAAGATATCATCTATGTTGTGACGGTCTTCGTAGGAAATAAATAGACCGCGAGAACTACGATAGATATCAGAGAACTTTTCACATGCGTCACCCACTGTTGGCGTGTAGATGATAGGCATCATTTCTTCTAAGTGATCTCTTACTAAGCGGTAGTAAAGCGTTTCATTGTTATCTTGAATAGCTCGTAAATAAATATGCTTGTTGAGGTTGTCTTTAAAACTTGAAAACTGTTGATAACAACGCTCTACCTGCTCCTCAATGGTTTCATAACGAGGAGGAACTAAACCTGCTAGGTTAAAGTTTTCACGCTCACGCTGGCTAAATGCACTTCCCTTGTTTAGAAGAGGCGTTTCTAATAACGTTGGGCCAGAATATGGGATGTAGAGGTAATTAGGATCGGTTTGTTTAGTCATATTTACAAGCTGTGACTCTTAATTTTTTGATATAAGGGATCATTATTGTCTAAGTACACAAATTTTCAATATATTTAATGCACATCAGACCAATAAAACGACCCTGTAAACGGATGAGAGATCCGTAAACAGGGTCGTACATTATAACTGAATAATCTGTAATATCCTATGGTTACTCGCTAGATTCTCCAAGCGCAATGCCCTCTCTTCTTGGGTCAGCTCCGCCAAATAAAAGGCCTTCTTTTATTTCTATTGCATGAATACCTGAATTTAGGTCTGAAATGCGTACGACGTGTCCTTTTGACTCAAGCCAAGGCTTTATTGCCTTTAAGTTAGTACCTTTTTCAAGCGTGGTGTATTTATTTCTGTTCGTCACACGTGGAAGGTTAATCGCTTGCTGTGGCGTTAACCCCCAATCGAGTACACCGATGACGGTTTGAGCAACATAATTAATAATGCGACTGCCACCTGGCGAGCCCACTACAAGCTTCAAACTACCATCTTTGTTGAATACCATGACAGGTGCCATGGAGCTGCGAGGTCGTTTATTCGGCTCAACCCTATTTGCCACCCATTTATTACCAATTTTTGGTGACAATGAAAAATCAGTTAATTGGTTATTAAGCAAATAGCCATTTACCATAACCGTTGATCCAAAGCCCATTTCAATTGAGCTTGTCATAGATACAGCATTGCCCTTGCTATCAATAATCGAAAGGTGTGTTGTAGAAGGTAACTCATAGCTATCATCTTGTGCATAGGACAGCTTGCCCATAGATGGATCACCCACCGGAAAACTAGGGTTGTCTCTTTCACCAATAAGCTGAGCTCGAGATTTAAGGTAAACCGGATTTAATAATCCTTGTGTTGGAACATCTACAAAGTCCGGATCTGCAATGTAAAAATTTCTATCCGCAAAGGCAAGGCGAGAAGCCTGGGTAAATAGGTGGATCGCTTGAGGGTCGTTTGGTTTGTATTGCGCTAGCTTTTTACCTTCCAGCAATTTTAGAATTTGTAAAACAGTCAAACCACCACTACTTGGCGGTGCCATAGAGCAAACCTTATAGCCGTGATAAGAAGTACAGACAGGGTGACGCTCTTTACTCTGGTAATTTTCTAAATCTGTCATGGACAAACGGCCAGGTGCAATTTTTGAGTTTTGTACAGCTTTGACCATATCTTCGGCGTATTTACCTTCATAGAAGGCCTTTGGTCCATACTCAGCAACTTCTTTGTACAACTTTGCCAGTTGTGGATTTTTGACAACAGTGCCAATAGCCAAGGGTTTGCCATTTGGGTAAAAATACTCTTTTGCTGGGGATAGCTTTGTTAAACCTGGATTAAACTCTTTCTTAAGGAGCATATGCAAACGTGGCGATACCTTAAAGCCTTTGTTGGCGAGCTCAATTGCCGGTTTAAACAATTGGCGCCATTTTAAAACACCATACTTGTCATGAGCTTGTTTCATCGCATGTATAATGCCGGGTACTCCAACAGATCGGCCACCGACAACAGCTTCGATCCACCTAACAGGCTTACCTTCTTTATCTAAAAATAGCTTATGATTTGCTTTTTTAGGGGCAGTTTCACGGCCGTCAAATGTTGTTAGATAATCATTGCTTTTATCATAGTGGAGGATAAACGCTCCCCCACCAATACCTGAAGATTGAGGTTCAACCAATGTTAGAACAAGTTGAGCAGCTATTGCGGCATCGATAGCGCTACCGCCTTGTTGTAACATGATCTGACCAGCTTTACTTGCATGAGGGTTAGCTGCAACCACCATGTATTTTTCTGAGATTTTGTCTTTCTTTTCCGTAAAACCAGTAGCGGCCTCAGGCTCGCGCGCTTCTCGCTTTTTAGGGTCTGCCTGTTCCGCCGCAACAGGTAAGCTAGATGCGAATATTAACGCAATTAATGAGTGCTTAAAATTCAATGTATTCATTATTTCTTTTCAATCTTCGTTGGCATCATAAAAGTTAACAGGCACAATATACAAAAATACCTTTATTATTGTAGACATAGCATGTTTGGTTTCAACCTTCCAATAAGCCGCCAATATATTGTCCCACCAATTGTTTTAGCAACAATTGCTACCTTGTTAATGGCATTCGATATGCGAGATACTCTAGAGTTTCACCGCCAATTGATCAGTGAAGGTCAAGTGTGGCGGATATGGAGTAGTCAATATATACATACCAATTGGACTCATTTGGCCCTAAACCTTGTGGGTATTCTATTTATATGGGTACTACACGCGGAGCATACTTCAATACGCCGCTATTTTATTCATGTTTTATTTCTTGGCTTGTGGACAGGGATAGGTATTTGGCTATTTTGTCCCGACATCAGAGTATACACAGGATTAAGCGGATTGCTACATGGAATTATTGTTTGGGGCGCGCTAAAAGATATTCAGGTTAAAGAGCCAACAGGAATTCTTTTATTCTTGGGCATAGCTGGAAAACTTGCTTGGGAACAATATGCAGGGCCAAGTGCTGACGTTGGCAATCTTATCGACTCACGTGTTGCCATCGAATCCCACTTGATTGGCGCTATAGGAGGCTTAGTTTTAGCATTGCCATTGTTTAAAGATAAGCTGGGATTCGCTGTCAAACAGTAAAGTCTTAAAATGCGGCCTGTAATATATCAGGCCGTAATCCACAAACGCAATCTACTGTACATTCACGCCCTATCTGCATTTTTAATGTTTTTGATCTTCAACAAAAATTAAGCGTTAAATATATCATTTAGAAAACAGAGCTAATTCACGTAACGTTTTGCGCAGTAGAACGTGTAACTCAGGCCGTAACCGAAAGTTACACAACACCAAAAAGGCCAGCTTGACGCTGGCCTTAAATTCTAGTTTCTAAAGATTTTCTTTAAACAACTTATAAATACGACGGTATTCATCCAACCAACCAGAAGGCTGCACAAATCCATGAGGCTCAACTGGATAGATGGCTGTTTCAAAGTTTTCTTTTTCTAGCTCGATAAAACGTTGTACCAATCTCACAACGTCTTGGAAAAATACGTTGTCATCGATCATTGGCGCATTAATAAGCAACGGTTTATTTAAACCTTCTGCGAAGTAGATTGGTGAGCTTCTTCTATAGGCAATTGGATCAACATCAGGTCTGTTAAGAATATTTGACGTGTATGGGTCATTATAATATGCCCAATCGGTTACCGGACGTAACGCAGCACCGGCTTGGAATAACTCAGGTTGGGTAAACAAAGCCATAAATGTCATGAAGCCGCCGTAAGAGCCACCATATGTACCTACAGAGCCTTCATCTACATTGGCATTTTGCGTCATCCATTTAACACCATCGGCCAAATCTTGGATTTCAGGCGTACCCATTTGGCGATAAATTGCTGTACGCCAATCTCGGCCGTATCCTTTAGACGCACGATAGTCCATATCCATTACTACATAGCCTTCGCTTGCAAGTAATGAGTGGAACATGAATTCACGGAAGTACACAGACCAACCCATATGCGAGTTTTGCAGGTAACCTGCGCCATGGTTAAAGATAATAGCTTTTCGTTTTTTACCTGATTCGCCTGGTTTGTAATCAGCTGGGTAATACACTTTTGCGTAGATAGGCTCATCAGTATGGCTTGATGGAACGGCTACAATTTTAGGTGCAATTAGTTTCTTATTTAAGAACTCATCTGAGACCGTATTTGTCAATCGTTTAGGTTGTGCGTTCGGTTTTGCATCTGCAACATAAAGCTCAGTTGGCATCATGATCTTTGAGTGCTTTAGTAACACTTTTGACTCATCTGGGCTTAATACAAAGTCCGTCATACCATTTAAATCTGTAATAGCAGATTTCTCTTTCGTATTGACATCAACTGAATAGATTTCGTAGATACCCGGGTGCTCTACATTCGCTTTAAAGAAAAACTTACTATTGTCTTTTGTCAATTTTGGATCTGAGACTACAAACTTACCCGACGTGATTTGCTTAGCTTTACCATCAATTGGTTTTACATATAAGTGGCTATAACCACTTTCTTCAGAAAGGAAAAATAATGCATCTTCGTTGTTCAACCAACCAAAATCGTTGTATGCATAGTTGACCCATGCCTTGTCATGCAATCTATGTTGAGGCTCAAGTTCGCCGTTTTCGAAATCTAATGTAGCAATCCAGCGATCTTTGTTATCCCACGCTTTAAACATCATGGCTACTTGGTCACCATTGCTATTCCACTGAATTGGTGATTGAGACCAATACCAGTCGCGCATCATTTTAATCGCTCTTGGTTCTTTTTTAGATGTGTATGATTCACCAATAGCTGCCGCATTCTCTTTTTTAACGTCTGCTAACACATCTTCGTCAAAGCCAGGTAATGCATCAAAGCTAATTGACTTGTGTGTATCAGCTTTTAAATCATAATAAAGCACTTCAACTTCGACAGGCTTATTGTCAGCCACACGACTTCGGGCTGGCACTGGTACAATATTGCCATCTTGACCAATGTAATTTGGCATCATGTCTTTTTTCGTTGATTGAGAAAAGACGTTATCTTTACTTACAACCACAATAAGTTTGTCGCCGCTTGGAGAGATACTTGCTTCAACAAGATTATTCCCTTCGCCAATATAAATTTGCTTGTCAGCGATGGTTTTATTTTGAGATTTTAATTCTGCCTGACGACCTTCTTTGTCTAGCGCGTTTTTATGTGTAAGTGCCACATAATCAATTAACTTGTGTTGTTCTTTGGCAATATAAGTGCTTGGCTCTTGTGTACCCTGTGGTGTATTGCCCTCGTTTATCTTAACAAGCTCTTTGGTCAAGCCAGTCTCGACATTAACAGTAAAAAAGGTATCGGCAACACGAAATGCTAACTCACCAGAAACCATAAACTGGATAATCGTTTCTTTTTCACTTGAACGTGTGATCTGCTTAATTTGTTTGGTAGCTAAGTTCTTGACAAAAATATTGCCTTGGAATGTATATGCTTGGTATTTGCCATCTGCAGAAAAAGTAGCATTGTTACTGCCAATCTCGTGCAAGCTAGCCAAGGCGACTTGCTCTGTACCCTGGCTATTTATTGAAAATGTATCCCTGAGTTGATTTCCAACCTGCTTTTGGTTGAAATAAATGGTATTGCTATCTGCACCCCAAAATGCACTTTCCGGAGAGCGACTAATCCAATCCGGATCTGCCATCGCTTGTTCTAGAGTGATATTTTCACTACCAAAATCTAGCGGAGTTTGTACGGCTTGCGAAACAATAGCTGAGTTACTATTCGCTTCCTCAGTGTTTGATTGTTTGCTTGTTGTTTGACAACCAGTCAGCAGCAGGCCTGCGACGGCAATGCTCAATAGGGATTTTTTCATCAGAGCTCTTCTTTTAATTTATTAATCAGCGCAATTTAATCAAAAGATAGAACAATATTCGACAGGTTTTAGATAAACACCCAAAGTTTTTAGCTTGGTGGCGGAGGTGTACACAATTTAGTAACATACAGGTATAAAAAAAGGCCAGTAAAGCTACTGGCCAAATACTCTCTGCGCTCACATAGTCGTTGATGGACAACGAGTATGAAATGAGGCATATCCAAGCCTCAAATAATCAGACTGACGCTTATTCAAAAGGTTCAAAAAAATTTAGTAAATTTATTGAATAAAACCGTCAATAATTAATAAAAGTATGACCGCGCTTACAATCGTCCACAAAATTATCGCCATAACAAAGGGTTGCCACCCGCATTGTTTAAGCACTTTTTTTGAAATACCCGCACCAATTAAAAATAGAGTACCTACAAGCAAAGCTTTTGCGCACTCGTAACCAATTTGCCACAACGGCTTGTATTCCGGAAGCCAAGTATTGATGGCTGCTGCAAGTAAAAAGCCAACAATAAATAAAGGGATACTCGCCTTCTCTTCCGAGCGCCAGAATACCCCAGCCAGTGCAGTATATGGCACTATCCACATTGCCCTCGTAAGTTTAATGGTTGTAGCCATGGCTAACGCAGCCGGACCATAAGCAGCTGCAGCTCCCACAACACTGCTCGTATCATGAATTGCTAATGCACTCCACAGCGCAAATTGGCTTTGGGTCAGCTCAAAATAGTGCCCCAACCATGGGAATATGAGTAAACCTACCGCATTCAATGAAAATACGATTGCTAATGCTACTGCTATCTCATCTTGTTTTGCTTTAATCACAGGCGCCATCGCAGCAATAGCACTACCGCCACAAATTGCCGTTCCAAAAGAGATCAACGTGCCAGTATTTTTATTCAAACGGAATAGCTGGGTCAATATTTCACCAAGTCCAATAATTGCGGTAATACTCACAATCGTTAATACAATTGAGCTCCTACCTACTTCTAGGACGTGCATGACATCTACATTGAAACCCAACCCAATCACAGATACTTTGAGAAGTAGCTTTGATAGCTGTGCACTTTGCAAGTCGAATGGGTTACCAAATAAAAGAGCAAAAGTGATCCCCATAAACAATGCCATCGCGGAGCCAATTAGAGGAGTAATTGACGCAATGAAACAAGCTATAAACAAGAGCTTAAGTACATTTGAATTAATATTAACCATATAAAAACTTCTAGCGTATATGTTGCATAAAAAAGCCGAGCTGTTGCTCGGCTTTTTCTAATTTAATATTAATGTATGGCTGGTTGCGCTAACTCCTGGGTAATCTTCTTCAGGTAGTAGTTCTGCCAGCTCTGCCAACCGCTCTCCTAGCTGATGCAAATTAGCAGCTGAGACATTAATATGGCCCATTTTTCTGCCTGGCTTAGCATCTTTTCCATACCAGTGACTAGTACAATCTGCGACAGACAATACCGCTTGAGGAATTGAAGGCTGACCTAATACATTTACCATCGCAGTCGGTCGCACAAGTTGAGTACTGCCAATTGGTAAGCCAGTGATAGCGCGCATATGGTTTTCAAATTGGCTGGTGTGTGCACCTTGTTGTGTCCAATGCCCTGAATTATGAACGCGAGGCGCAATTTCATTCACTAGTAATTTACCGTCAACGTCGAAAAACTCAATTGCCAATACACCCACATAATTTAGCTCTGACGCCAAGTTTTCAAATGCAGCTTCAGCTTGGGCTTGTATCGCTGCCTTTTCTTTTCCAGCAATAGATAAGGTCAGAACGCCATTTGTGTGCTGGTTCTCAGTTAATGGATACACCTTGCATTGTCCATCTTTATCACGCACACCTATGATAGAAACCTCTCTATCAAATGGGATCATTTTTTCAGCAATGATTGAGTGTGGTGCAGCCTCAGTGCCAGTATCTAGAAAGCCTTTCATCTCAGACCATACTTGCTCTGCGTCATCAGCTGATTTAAGACGCCATTGGCCTTTACCATCATAACCCGCCTGACACGTTTTAATTACGAGTGGTAGACCAAGCTTTTCGATTGCTTCAATAAAAGCGCTTTTCTCTGTGATCAATGCATAAGGAGCGCACGGAACTTTAGCATTGTCTAAAAGAGCTTTTTCTTTACTGCGGTCACCACCGTTAGAGATTGACTCTGCACCAGGATAAAACTTACCACTTTGTTGACATACGTCGAGTACGTCTTCAGGAATATGCTCGAATTCTGCGGTAATCGCATATGCTTGCTCTACTTCCTGTTCGAGTGTTGTGTGCTTCACTTCAAAAGTAACTGGGTTAATTACTTGTTTTGAACCTACATCGTAAGCTAAAACATTTATACCCAAATGAGTAGAAGCCAGACTCATCATTCGGGCCAACTGACCCGCGCCTAGTACTAATACTTTCATGTTATTCAGCTGGGTTTGGGTTAGCTAAGATAGTTTCAGTCTGAGCTTTTCTAAACGCTTCAACTTTTTCAAATATTTCCGGTTGCTGACAACCTAATATTTGTGCTGCTAATAAACCGGCATTCGCTGCGCCTGCATCACCTATCGCTAATGTACCTACCGCAACACCTTTTGGCATTTGGCAGATAGAAAGTAATGAATCAACACCATTTAAAGTTTTCGATTTTACTGGTACACCCAATACAGGCAAACTTGTGAAAGCAGCAGCCATACCAGGAAGGTGTGCTGCGCCGCCCGCACCGGCGATGATCACTTTGATACCACGCTCTGCTGCCGTTGTTGCATAATCGGCCAATAATTGAGGAGTGCGATGCGCCGAAACCACTTTTGTTTCATACTCAATGCCAAACTTATCTAACATATCTGCCGCATGTTGCATTGTAGGCCAATCAGACTTAGAACCCATGATAATGCCAACCGTCATAATAATTCCTCAATTCTAAATTAAACGATACTTACTACAGCGCTAAAGGGGTTGCGCCGAAATCGTGAGTATTATACCCGAGTGATAGTTGAAAGCGAGCCTCAATACATAAAAAACCGCTTATAGCGGCTTTTATCTAGAAATATAACTTATTGCAAGCAATGGCTTTTTGAGCTGACTACGAGTCTTGCTAATTGACTTGTTTTACAGCCATATCTTTACACCCATTTTGAGTATTGGAAAATGCTTTTTGCCAATGCTTTGAAAACTCATCGGGACCGAGAATAAAAAAGAAAAGCATCATACCGCCTGGCACCAGTACGAGTTTCAGTGCTGGCCCCAATACGTAACTATAAAAAGCAATAAATGGAATAAACAGAATATAACCAATTAACCGCGTAAGCATCATACACCTCCTTAATTATTGAGCACGCTCAATTAATTTAATGAGCGCGCTCATTTTTGTCAAGTGTGTAGATTACTTTGTCACTGTATCGTATTTTGTGGTAAGCTCTTTGGTGCGCTCAATATGTTGATTTAGTATGAAAAAACGAGAAATTACAGCCCAAAAAATACTTGACGTTAGTTGGCAATTATTCCAAAAACATGGGTACGCCGAGACAACTACTCGCCAAATAGCGGCGGAGGCTTCTGTTGCTACAGGCACTGTGTTCAGTCACTTTCCAAATAAAATCGACATATTAAAATTGGCGATGCACCAACGAATTGATGAGGTACTGAGATTAGCCCATCAAGAAAATGAGCAGACGAGCCCTCGACTACGACTCAGACATTACGCAAAATTTCTTTACCGCTTTTACTGCGAGAACCGCCCTTTTAGTAAAGCGCTATTACAGGATTTAATGTGGCACAGTGCCTTTTTTGAAGATCAATTGAACGACTTTAAACATATGCTCTTTGAAGGCCATAAATATGATGAAATCAAAGCAACAGCTATGATGGATTGCTACTTTATGACTCTAATATACGGACTTAACAACGAACAACTATCCCCTGTTGACTTGGTGTCATTACTTACCGCTAAGCTCCAGATGATACATACATAAAGCTGTATGATGTGTTCTTTTATATAACTTTGCTCTATCTTCTATACACTTCTAAGCTTTATATAGAATCACCATACGCATATAACGCTTGTGAAAACCCTGTTTGTGTTTATATTTTTTTACGCTTCAATTGCTCATAGCGCTGCACCGGACTTAACACTGACACACGAAAAGTATGTCAATTTAAGTGCTGGTAGCTATTATTTACAAGATAACCAATTTGGCATTGTCGACGTAATGTCCTTACCGGACAATCACTGGAAAATCAATGAAACAGACAACTTTAACCTTGGATACACCCCCGAGACCTATTGGGTAAAAGTTAGTTTTAGTTTGCCTCGGGACACAAACGGTTACTTTTTGGAAATAGCCTACCCTGTTCTGGACAGTATAAAACTCTATTTGATGCAAGGAGATGAAGTACTCAGTTATTCAAAACTGGGCGATAAACAGCATTTTGAAGATCGGCAGATCAAACACCATAACTTTATCCTCCCTATAGACGAAAACACCCAAGGACCGCTCACCCTATATGTTAGAGTGAATTCGACCAGTGCCCTACAGTTACCTATCCGACTTTGGAGTCAACCAAGCTTTTACGAAAGCGACCAAATAGCCACACTTTTTTTAGGGATCTATTTTGGCCTTATGAGCATTATGGCCATATACAATGTACTCATGTATTTCTCTCTAAGAGATACAACTTTTCTTTACTATGTTGTGTACGTTTCAGCCATTATCGCCTTCTATTTTAGCTTGTCAGGTCTAGGGTTTAGATACTTGTGGCAAGGAAGCTTATGGTGGAATGATCAATCAATATTATTCTTTTTACTCGCGGCTGTGCTTGCAGGCACTTCTTTTATCGTAAAATTACTCGAATTACAGAAAAATAGTAAAATTCTGTATAGAGGTTGCTTGTCACTTTTCGTAATCGGAGTCTGTCTGCTATTTGCATCAATGTACTTCTCCTACGGTACAATGATCAGAGTCATAATTCTGTATGCGTCAATAGCTTGTTTGTGGGGCGTGATCACGAGAACAATAAAACTGTTTGAGGGTACACATTTTTCGACTTACTACTCATTAGCTTGGAACGCCGCACTTTGCGGGGGAATAATCCTTGCGGCCAACAAATTGAATTTTATACCCAATAATTGGTTTACTGAACATGCGTTGACAATAGGCACCTCAATAGAGGTAGCATGCTTGTCATTCGCAATGGCAGAGAGAATCAATTCAGAGAGAAAAAAACGTTTCATAGCTCAAGCTAAAAGTATGACCGAAATCCGCAAAGCAAATATGCAGCTCGAAACTGAAGTAATCAACAGAACACAGGAACTTCAGACTGCCTATGACAAACTTAAACATATCTCTCGAATTGACGAGCTCACTCAAGTGCTCAATAGGCGAAGCCTAAATGACGCTTTAAATACAGAATGCTTGCGAGCAAAGCGTTTTGGTCACTCTGTTAGTTTATTAATGGTCGACATTGACCATTTTAAAAAAATCAACGACACATATGGCCATCAGTGTGGTGATAAGTGTATTACACATATAGCCAACGTATTAAAAAAAACCTGTACTCGTGCGGGTGATATTGTGGCACGTTACGGCGGAGAAGAGTTTTGTATTTTGCTACCTGAGTGCAACGAGGGAGATGCATTTGACCTAGCAGAACTGATCAGAAGACATACTGAAGCTTCTGTAGTTAAGTTCGAAGACTCAATTATAAAACTGACAATCAGTGTTGGTATAGCAACTAGGTGGGGAGTTGATTTAGAGCCTCATGAACTTGTAAAGCAATCAGATATGGCTCTTTATTTCGCCAAACAACATGGCAGAAACCAAGTCTCACTCGGCTCAATTTTAGACTCGTGAAATTGAAGTGGTCAGCACTCAACTGACCACTTATACATTAGCTGAAGCTTTCAACAACCTCTTTTTTGCTGAGTTTAGAGCAATACCAAATGCTGTTCTCTTCACCGTGATATACACGGCGTTTTGCATGTTTCAGGGCATACAATGAAGCTAAAGCAAAACCTACTGCGCCAAGTTCAATCCCTAGATCACCAAGAGAGTCTGGCGCCCAAATACCAATTGAAGGGAGTACAAACGCTATCACAGAATTTGTCGGTATGATCAAACACAGAACAGCTAAAATCTGTAAACTCAATATGCTAAACCTTGCAGCACCATAAACAAATGCACCAGCCAGTGTTACAAAAAACAACAAATAATAAACCCACATATAGGCTATGTTGATGTTCCAACTGGTTAACGTTAGCCATTTGCTTGCTGCAAATACGCCTGCAATACCTATAGCGCAACCCAAAGATACACCTATAGTCAGATTAGCCATAAAGTGGCTTGAACGACTTTGCTTTAATGACTGCTTTTTGCGTCGCTTCTCTAGCCATATCAAGTTACCGCTATAAAACAAAAATGCACCGCCTAAGCCCATAACGAAATATAACCATCGACCAAGTTCACCACCGTAGCTCCCAAAGTGAAGTCCAAAAAAGCTCGTGACAACGGCAGCCCATATACTTTGCTCACCACTTTCATTCCTCACGGTGCTGGAGTCAATTTCTAGCGTAAATGGATTCAAAAAAACATAGTCATTGTGAGGGCCACGCATCAAAGTTCTATCGCTTATGATAGATATGCTTGCAGACGGGTGGGCCGATGACAACCCGCTTAACCTGATGCTATTTACTTCATAGCCTGGTGCATAGTCATGAATGGTTTGTTTTATTTCAGTTAATGTCGCAAGTTCTCGAATATCGTATCGAACCTCTTCATGTTTTTCACCACCACCAAACATGGGTTTGTCTCCATATACTTGGCTTAATCCGCCGTAAAACAAGTCATGAAATGAAAAAACAACCACGGTGATCGCAATAATGATATGAAAAGGTAAGCTCGCGATACCAACTAAGTTGTGTGAGTCTAGCCAAAAGCGATTTGCTCCCTTTTCTTTGCGAAGCGCAAAAAAGCTTTTTACTAAGCTCGGTAAGAGAAAAATAACACCTGACACGAGAGCAAGAAAATACAAAAATGCGGCAATACCTAGCACATACACACCAGCTTGATCGTGTCCAATCTCTCCGATAATCCCAGCTGAACGATGCAAGTAATCTATTAACATTGATAACTCATTGACATGTCGTAACTCCGCTACCAACTCACCTTGCTCATTCAACGTACCATGCCAGATTTGGTCATCCATTGAAAAGCCGCGAGCAGAACCTTGTCCATACCAGTGAATTGGGGAGCTATTTTCATCATAACTAACCGTGACAGCTTTGAGTGAATCCGGGTTTTGTGATAACACTTGTTTAAGTAACAACTCGTGTTTATCTGAATGAACCTGATCCAATTGGTAATTTGGAGGCGTAGCCCAATCGTTAATTGTATCACTAAACATCGTCAGTGAGCCTGCAAAGAATCCAATGAAAAGTAACAACCCGGCGGTGATCCCAGTCCATGTATGCAGTGATTGATATGTCCTTAGAATATCGCTTCTAATTTTCATAATTGGCTCCTTAATACATAGACAATAGCGTTGGAAATAACAGCACTAACACCTAAGTACAACCATGCCTGACGCCCAGTTTTAAACATATAAACAAAACACAGGATTAAAAGCCAAATTGGCGTTATGATCCACATGTTAAATTGCGTTTTCCAAAGCCTTTGTTCTTCTGTGATCTGCTCAGTTAACCCCGTTGGCCCCAACCACGCAAAAATACCGACAAGCCCAAGCGTTAAGAAAAACCCACCGATCACTCCCGCAAATGTT
The DNA here is from genome assembly GCF_022347805.1 of Pseudoalteromonas sp. Of7M-16. Classification (NCBI taxonomy): domain Bacteria; kingdom Pseudomonadati; phylum Pseudomonadota; class Gammaproteobacteria; order Alteromonadales; family Pseudoalteromonadaceae; genus Pseudoalteromonas; species Pseudoalteromonas sp. Of7M-16. Next base: position 77,393 of record NZ_JAKRFY010000020.1, read on the forward strand.
TTACTCCACCAATGGGGTTGAATTTTATTATGTTGAGTCATGGATTTTACTTCCTATTAAGACAGAGCATAAGTAAAGGCAGTGAAAATAGTGCGACCATTAACATCAGAAGCCAGATAAAAAATCCAGCCGAGCCAACAAAGTAATATGCACCAATAACGATAGCTATGGCCGCAAACGCATACCCCACCTTTTGCATTGGTTTTGCTAAAGGCTTATCCAAAAGTCGTTGATGTCTATTTGATAAATATAAAAGAAGTGTACCGATGCCTATCAATAGCACCATTAGAAAAGAGTACAAACTTATGCTCCTGTCCTTAGCTAATTAGAGTTGTGGGAGCAAGATTATAAACATAATAGGAACAACATTACACGTTAAATTGTAATGAGAATTGTTTTCAACATAAGGTGGGAGAGAATAAAGCCGTATTCCCACAAACCAGTCGACCAAAAACCTATCACCTCCAACAACCCGTCACCCTGAATTTATTTCAGGGTCCATTTTGGATCTTAAAGTTGTAGTTCCCTCAAACTCACCTAAAACATGGATTGCGGGGCAAGCCCGCAATGACGGTTTCGACATGATGTGCAACGATGACGGTATGGATGTGTTGAGTAAAAACGACGGTATTGACTTGTTGAGCAGCAATCAAGGTACCGATTTGTTGCAAAACAAGGTATCGATTTGTTGCAAAACAAGGGCGGCATTAAATCATGAAGTGTGAGCCTACAAGTCCACCGCCTCACAAAGCCACCGCCTCACAAACTGGCCACCCCAAAACCCGTCACCCTGAATTTACTTCAGGGTCCATTTAGGATCTTAAAGTTATATCTCCTTCAAATTCATCTAAAACATGGATTGCGGGGCAAGCCCTCAATGACGGTTTCGACATGATGTGCAACGATGACCGATATTAGTGTTTTAAACAGCTAAGTATGTAGCTCAATTTCAGTTCACAAGCTCTTGGCTAGGAATAAAATCTAGAACAGTCGCATTGATGCAATACCTATCCGTGCCTCTCGGTCCTTCATTCTTAAATACATGACCAAGGTGGATACCCGTCGACTTGGATCTGATTTCTGTTCGTACCATACCGTGACTTAAATCTTGATGGTAGGTGACGCTTCCTTTGACTGGATACTTGAAAGACAACCACCCTGTGCCCGAGTTAAAGCGATCTTTGGTATCAAACAAATGTGCACCACTGAGCTTGTCAACAAAAACGCCCTCTCCTGTGTTTTTGAAAATATCATATTGCTTGCAAAATGGACGTTCAGTGCCTTTTTGAAAGGCAATTTTGTAAGCTTCTGTTTTGCCAAGCTTAAACGCTCCCAGTACCTTGTAAAAGGTTTCTCGATTCATAAAGCCTTGATATCCAGCAACCTCTTTTCCATTTTCAATAAGTAAAATAGTTGGCGTCGCCCAAGTAGCAGACATAATGTCAATGCCTTGCAGTTGGTCCGCAAATCTGTAATGTAATGGAATTGAGCCCTTATAATCATTTACAACTGTACTTTTAAACTTTTCGCAGTAGGGGCAATAGCTTTTTGAATCTAACACTACTATATGTTTACCTCTTAAAAGCGCAGCGTTACTCACTTTCTTTTGATCCACTTTGTCAAAAGTCACACCCGTACTATGATCAGGGCAATACCCATTAGGGTTTTTCGCCAAATAATTTTGGTGATATTCCTCGGCAGACACAAATTTTTCAAGCGGCTTGATCTTTGTTTGGATATCACCATATCCTGCTTTTTGCAGCAAATGCTGATACTCCCCTTTGAGCTGATGGGCCACTTTTGCTTGGTTCTCTGTATCGAATAAAATGATGGAACGGTATTGTGTTCCTACATCATTACCTTGTCTGTTTTTTTGAGTCGGGTCATGGCTTTCAAAATAAGACTTAATTAATGACTCAGTGGACAGTAAGTTTGCGTTATACGTCACCTTAACCACTTCAGCGTAGTTATTTTCATCATAACGACGACGAGGACTGATTATATTTTTATAGGTGGCTTTAAAGCCCCTACCATCGGCATACCCTGATTCCGCATCAATCACGCCAATCATTGCTTCGTAGCGCTTTTCTGGGCCCCAAAAGCAGCCAGATCCTAATACAAGTGTTTTGATATTTACACTTGCATTATCCATCTCAGGTTTCGGCATATCAGCGGCGAAAGAAATAGCTGAAAACAGACCGAGTAACAAAGTAAAGTTAAGCTGCTTCTTCACGTAAGTGCTCCTTTAATAATTATCTATCCATTTGGACCGAGCTTCGAATAAAACAATTTCAAAATTTTGCATAACAAGCTGGCAAACTTGTTCAATGTTAGTAAAAACTTCGTCATTGCTGCACCACTCGCCTTATACAAATAATCTTGCTTTACCAAGAAAGTTAAACGCAATAACACCTTGTGCACCAACTTGCTACACTGATACCACACCCTTTGCAATTGCAACTCACCCTAGAATCCAAGCAGTTCAACGACATTAGATTAATATGCCATTGAAAATAGGGTAAAACGTTGGCACGCAATATCCAGAGGATTTTTAAAAATGTCTTTTATCTCTCGCCTTTCAGCGATCGCAGTTGCACTTGGTGCTTCAATTTCAGCCCAAGCTGCGGACATCCAATTCACATCTAAGCTTGAAAACGCTGAGTCACTCGTAATTTTCAAAGCAGAAGACAAAAAAGCTGCTTTCAAATTTTTAGACAAGCCGACTAGAGCGCAATTAGACAGAGCGTTAGAAAGTGAAGGCTTTCAAGGCAAATTTGGAAAAACCGTTGAAGTGCTAGCGCCTGTATCCTCTGACTATAAGCGCATCATCGTTGTGGGTTTAGGCAAAGAAGATGAACTAAACGCAAGTAAAATGACTAAACTTGGCGGCAATCTGCACGCAAAGTTGGAAGATAAAAAGTCCGCAAGTGTTGCTGTTGCTTTTGAAGACTTTGATGGTGAAATTAATAACTCTCAGCTAGCTGCTCAGCTTGCTCACGGTATTAACTTACGTGACCACACTTTTGAAGTTTATAAAAAAGAACCAAATAACTTTAATATTAGCTACAGCATAGATGTAGACAGTAAACGCAAAGCTGCCAAAGAATACATCCCGCTTGAGCATATTCAATCAGGTGTGTTTCTTGCTCGTGACTTAACTTCTGAAATTGCTTCTGAAATGACACCAGTCGATTTTGCAAAGGCTGCAAAACAGCTTGAGCAATATGGTGTTGAAGTAAAAGTATTAGAGCCAGCTGAAATTAAAGAGCTTGGAATGGGCGCCCTTGAAGCTGTCGGTCGCGGCAGTGCACAAGGCTCAAGACTTGTAATTGCACATTACAAAGGTAACAACGACACACCAATCGCGCTTGTAGGCAAAGGCATTACTTTTGATTCCGGTGGCTATAACGTTAAAACTGGTAAGTCAATCGCGCTAATGAAAGTTGATATGGCTGGTGCAGCTGCCGTACTTGGTACAGTTAAAGCGATGGCCAAAGCAAAAGCAGATGTAAACGTGGTTGCAGTGATGCCAATGGCTGCCAACATGGTATCTGAAAACTCTTTCGCGCCTGGCGATGTTCTGCGTACAGCTGAAGGCTTAAGTGTTGAAGTACTTAACACAGATGCTGAAGGCCGACTTATTTTAAGTGATGCGCTATGGTATGCACGTCAGTACTACAAACCAGAAATTATGATTGATCTTGCAACGTTAACTGGTTCTAAAATCCGTGCAGTTGGTAATAACTACTCGGCCATTTTCTCAGAAGACGATGAGCTTGTTAAAGAGTTTACGATCGCAGGTCAAACAGTTAACGAGCAAGTTTGGCGTCTGCCTCTTGGATATAAAGACGCGCTAAATTCTGACATAGCAGATCTAACTAATATTGGCTCTTACGGTCCAGGTGCGACTACAGCAGCGACCTTCTTACAACAGTTTGTTGGCGATACACGCTGGGTTCACATTGATATCGCGGGCAATGCAATCTCTAAAAAAACCAAAGATGAAGTTCCTGCCGGTGGCACTGGATACGGCGTCCGTATTCTTAGTGAATGGTTATTGAGCGGTAACTAACCCCTCCAATAAAAAGGCCATGCATTGCATGGCCTTTTTCTTATTTCTATTTATGTGGCCTCCCACACTATTACTATGTATATTAAACACGCAACAGCACCTGTAATGACAACACTATAAATAATAAAAAAGTCGTGTTTCAAATTATTATAAAGACAACATAATGACAAACAACAAGACCTATATTCTGGGCGAGCGTGCACTCGTTTTAGAAATATTTCAGACTAATCTTTCGCAACACCAACAAAATAAATTGTTTGCGTTACACGCTTGGATGCGTGAACAAAAAGTCTTCATAGATATCGTACCGGCCAAAACGACCATCACAGGCTACTTAATGCACTCTCAAGATCCAGAATACTGGTTAGATAGACTAAGAGAGGCTTGGGAAGACATTGAACCAGAGGCATTTCAACCAACTGTTCACCAAATCATCACACGCTATGGAAAAAGTGACGGACCAGACCTAGATTCCGTCGCATCTCTAACCGGCTTGAACCCATCTCAAGTGGTTGAGCTACACAGTGAACAAAGTTATCAAGTCAAATTCTTAGGATTTTTACCTGGCTTTGCCTATTTGGGGGATCTAAACCCAAAACTACATTTACCTCGCCTTGATACACCTAGAACACACGTGCCGCCGGGTTCAGTGGCGATAGCACAAGACCTTACGGCAGTTTATCCGAGTGAATCACCAGGAGGATGGCGACTTATCGGTCACACAGACACCGTTTTGTTTAATCATCAATTAGAATCACCAAGTATTTTGCAACCAGGAGATGTTGTAAAGTTCATACCAAGCACGGAGGGAATATGCTAACAATCTTAAAATCTGGTATTCAAACGTGCATACAAGATTTAGGAAGAAGTGGTTTCAGACATTTAGGCGTGTCACAAGCTGGCGTGATAGACACACTAGCAGCTAAAAGCGCTAACATACTCCTTAATAACTCCCCAGATACCGCTGTTATTGAGATAACCGTCGGCTTATGTAAGTTTAAGTTTGACCGTCCAACCAACTTTTCGATCACTGGTGCGGAGCTTGGTGCAAAACTTAATGGAAAAAGCGTAGCCACAGGGTGGCGATATTACGCTGAAGCTAACGACACATTAACTTTTGCGTCGAGCAAAAATGGTTTGCGTGCTTACTTTGCGGTTCAAGGTGGGTTCAATGAAGTCACCCCGGTGATGAATTCGTTGGCAACAGATGTACAAGCGGGATTTGGTGGCCTCAGCGGCAGGGCTTTGCAAGACGGTGACGTACTGCCCTACACTCAGTTTGACCCGCTCGGTTCCATTGGCGCTGCTCTGCCAGATTATGTGAACACAATTCGCGTTATTCCAGGGCCACACATCGATTTGTTACCCAAAGACAATCAACAGCGTTTGTACAACCAACAATGGCAAGTACAGCCAAACAGTAATCGCATGGGGTTAAGAGTCGCAAGTGATATTGATATGAGCCACAACCTAAGTATTACTAGCCAAGCAGTAAGTCCTGGTGTGATTCAATTACCACCCAATGGCCAACCTATCGTATTGCTTAATGACTGCCAAACAACAGGGGGATACCCAATTATCGCTCATGTAATTGAAGCTGATTTACGTCATTTAGGCCAATTGCATGCAGGAGCACGCTGTCAATTTCAAATCGTAAATAGACAGCAAGCTCAACAAGCATTAGACCAACAACAACAACACCTAGCACAATTGAAAATTGCTGTGCTACATCATGATAAGAAAAATATATGACTGAACTAAACTTGCTCCCGTTAACCGGGATATTGGTTGTCGTAGTCGGCTTTGCCCTGCGGTTTAACCCTTTATTAGTAGTCACTGCGGCAGGATTAATCACCGGCTGGGCAGTTGACTTGAATTTTGCTGAACTGCTAGCCACCTTTGGTGAAAAGTTTATGAACTCCCGACAACTGGCTAGTTTCTTGTTGATTTTGCCTGTTATTGCAATTTTGGAGCGCTACGGGCTGCAAAATCGCGCAAAAAATTGGATTGCCAATATAAAAGGAGCCACTACCGCGAGAATTCTTAGCGTGTACTTCGTGGTGCGTGAGTCTTCGGCAGCCTTGGGTCTGCTTAGCTTAGCTGGTCAAGCTCAAACCGTTAGGCCCTTGCTAGCACCCATGGCATTGGGTGCTGCTGCAAATATTCATGGCGAACTTCCCAAAGAAGTCAAAGACATGATCAGCGCACATTCAGCCGCATGTGACAACATTGCCGTATTTTTTGGCGAAGACATATTTATTGCTTTTGGAGCCGTTTTATTAATGGATGCATTTTTAAAAGAAAATGGGATCCAAGGTATCGAGCCATTACACATTGGTCTTTGGGCCATACCCACTGCAATTTTTGCATTAATCGTACACCTTTTCCGTCTTGCTCGCCTCGAAGCAAAAATTTGCAACAAAATTGCTGAGATCAAGCAGCAACAAAACAAATCCGTTAGTACTGAGGAGTTAGCATGAGCGCAGTAAGCCAATCTACACACTCAGAACAACCTGCAATACTCTCTATTGACAATATCTATTTACTCATCGGCTTTTTGGTTCTGTTTTTAGTTGTTAAAACTCTACAAGACAAGCAACACCCAAAACGCCTCACAACAGCCCTATTTTGGATGCTCTTTGGCAACGTATTTTTGTTTGGTGATTTATCAATTTCGCTCATTGGTGAAACGCTAACTTACCAGTGGGTGGGAGTCAGTGTTATCGCCATCGCCCTATTGGCTGGTATGGGCAAGGTTTCAATGGGCACATACTATACCCCAAGCGAAGAAGAGCTAGACAAAAGCGCTCAGACGATCGGCAATAAGCTGTTTATTCCAGCTGTACTTATCCCCGTTATAACTGTGGTTTGTACACTTTTTTTAGGTGGTATTAATATTGGTGGGACCTATTTATTTGACCAAAACCATTTAACATTGGCGTCGCTAACACTTGCTTGTGGCGGTGCTTTATTGGTTGCATGGAAGTTCACTTCAGGTAGCCCTATTCAGGCGATAGGCGAATCTAGACGCCTTGTAGACTCAATCGGGTGGGCAGCAATTTTACCACAGATGCTGGCCATGCTGGGCGGCGTTTTCATCGTGGCAAATACTGGCACTGCGATACAGGATATTGTAACCCTGTTTATATCTCCGGATAACCGTTTTATGCTCGTTGTACTTTACTGTGTCGGTATGGCTTTATTTACTATGGTCATGGGCAACGCGTTTGCGGCTTTCCCAGTCATGACAGCGGGTATTGCTGTACCATTCTTGATTCAAGGACATGGCGCCAGTCCTGCGCCACTGGTAGCGATTGGTATGTACTCCGGTTACTGCGGCACGTTAATGACGCCAATGGCTGCTAATTTTAATATTATCCCAGCCGCACTACTCGATTTAAAAGACAAATATCAGGTGATCAAGGTGCAAATACCAACTGCGATCGCTCTATTAATCATCAATATCTTTTTAATGTATGGGGTTATTTTTAATGACTAAACCTAATCACCCTACCGTGTTAATCACTGGATTTGAACCTTTTGGTGGCGAAGCAATTAACCCTTCATGGCAAGCGGTTCAGAAGTTAGAAGGCCTTATTATCGAAGGTCATTTAGTCGTAACGCGAGAACTTCCTTGTGAGTTTGACACCTCTTTGGAATCACTTTACAACAATATCGCACTGCATGAACCAAACCTCGTATTATGTGTTGGCCAAGCAGGCGGTCGCTGCGATATTACAATTGAACGTATTGCGATAAACATTAATGATGCAAGAATTAAAGACAATGCAGGCCACCAGCCTATCGATACGCCAGTTGTTAAAGACGGTCCAGCGGCGGTATTTGCAAAGTTACCGATAAAACATATGCTTTGGGACCTGCATGAAGCGCAGATCCCAGCGAGTATTTCCAATACTGCCGGTACCTATGTATGTAATCATGTCATGTATGGTCTATGTCATTACATAGAAACACACAAAGCCAATTTAAAAGGTGGCTTTATCCATATTCCATATTTGCCTGAGCAAGCAGTGCACCATAGCGGTGCACCCAGTATGGCTGAGTCAACCGTCATTGCAGCGCTAAAATCCATGATTGCCTCGGCTTTAAGCCATGATCAGGATTTAGCCATAGCGGCAGGAACAACTCACTAATATCTTGCAATATTTTGGTGCAGAAATGCACCAAAATTTACACCCTTCCCCCCAACGATATTTAGTATTTTCCGTGTGACTTCATCATAATTTTCTGTTAGTTATAGACTTAGTTTTATACAAAAATAACTATATTTATGACAGTGATTAGCCCGTGGCCGACGGCTAACAGGTAACGGGCGCAACAGGAATGAGGGTACTATGTGTTCAATATTTGGTGTTTTAGAAATCCAAGGCTCGGCTGATAAGTTACGAGCGCAAGCTATCGAAATGTCGAAAAAATTAAGACACCGAGGGCCTGACTGGTCCGGTGTATACTCTAGCGAAAAAGCAATTTTAGTGCATGAGCGACTCGCTATTGTTGGAGTTGCCAGTGGCGCTCAACCCTTGTACAACCCAGAGAAAACCCACGTACTTGCAGTAAATGGTGAAATATACAACCACAAGACACTTGCAGAGCAATTGGAAGTCCCGTTTGAGTTTCAAACAAAGTCTGATTGCGAAGTCATTTTAGCCTTATACAAACAAAAAGGGCCTGAGTTTTTAGATGATTTAAATGGCATATTTGCATTTTGTCTGTATGACGAAGAACAAGATGCTTATTTAATCGGTCGTGACCATATCGGTATTATACCTTTGTACACGGGCCGGGATCAGCACGGTAACTTCTACGTTGCCAGTGAAATGAAAGCGCTTACACCTATATGTAATCACATCGAGGAGTTTCCCCCAGGACACTATTTGTATTCCAAAGAAGGTTCTTATCACAAATATTACCAAAGAGATTGGCAAAGTTTTGATGCGGTGAAAAACAACTCAGCAAGCGCCCTTGATGTCAAAAATGGTTTGGAGGCTGCAGTAAAAAGGCAGCTGATGTGTGATGTACCATATGGCGTATTACTTTCCGGCGGGCTAGATTCCTCAGTTATCTCAGCTATAACCCAACAATTTGCCGCAAAGCGTATCGAAGATAATGACGCCAGTGATGCTTGGTGGCCTAAACTTCACTCATTTTCAATTGGTCTAGAAGGCTCACCAGATCTAGCAGCTGCACAAAAAGTAGCGGATCAAATAGGCACAATTCACCACCCTATTCATTTTACAGTGCGACAAGGGTTAGATGCCTTGAAAGAAGTGGTTTATCACTTAGAGACCTATGATGTTACAACCATTCGCGCATCCACGCCTATGTATTTGATGGCAAGGTATATCAAAGCTATGGGTATCAAGATGGTGCTATCCGGTGAAGGCGCAGATGAACTATTTGGTGGATACCTTTACTTTCATAAGGCCCCAAATAGTAAAGAGTTTCATGATGAGCTTAACCGAAAAGTCTCTAAATTACACATGTTTGATTGTCTGCGTGCGAACAAATCGATGGCCGCTTGGGGCGTTGAGGCAAGAGTGCCATTTCTAGATAAAGAGTTTGTTGATATCGCCATGCGCACCAACCCTGAATACAAAATGTGTAAAGACGGTCGAATAGAAAAGCATGTTATTCGTGAAGGGTTTAGTGGTTACATTCCCGATGATGTTTTATGGCGTCAAAAAGAACAGTTTTCGGATGGTGTAGGTTACTCATGGATAGATTCGCTTCGTGACTATGCCGAGGCCCAAGTATCTGATCAAGATATGGCCAATGCACACTATCGCTTTGCAATTAACACCCCGGATAGCAAAGAAGCGTATTTCTATCGGACCATTTTTGAAGAGCACTTTCCTGGAGAAGCTGCAGCTAAGTGTGTACCTCATGGCAAGTCTGTCGCCTGCTCTACTCCTGAAGCACTAGCTTGGGACGAGAGTTTTGAAAACAATGCGGATCCGTCGGGTCGCGCCGCAAATGTGCACAACGATGCGTATAAACAGCAGTGATATAATAAAAACATCATAGGGTAATGATTAAAGTGGTCTACAGACCCTCATCTTGAGGCCACTTTAATAACCCTAATAATTATCGGTTTTTATATGCCATTTTACATACTACACTTGCAAGCATTCTAATCTAAAAGAGAAAAACCAATGATTGAACAAGGACAAAGCATTCCAGAGTCGGTATTAACTGAGTTAACAGCTGATGGCATGCAAAACCATACGTCTGAAGCGCTTTTTGCAAACAAAAAAGTCGTTGTTTTTGCAGTGCCAGGTGCTTTCACACCAACTTGCTCGCAAGCACATTTACCAGGATTTGTTGCACTGGCAGACAAAATCAAAGCTAAAGGTGTCGACAGCATCATTTGTGTTTCAGTCAATGACGCTTTTGTGATGAAAGCTTGGGGTGATGCGCAAAACGCAGATAAAATTTTAATGCTTGGAGACGGCGATGCAAGTTTCACGCAAGCGCTGGGCCTAGATATGGACACGGCAAGCTTTGGCGGTGTGCGCTCTCAACGCTACGCTATGATCGTTGAAAACGGTGTAGTTACTCAGTTGAACGTTGAAGCACCAAAAACTTTTGAGATCAGTAAAGCTGAAGTAATTTTAGAAGCGCTGTAATCACAAAGGTATTTTCGCTCATAACTATTCTATCCAACAGTTATGAGCGAGTTTATTAAAGCATTTCTTCGAGCTTACGTTATTAGCTGCTTTCAGGAAAAAAACGGATCTTTAATACTATTGCTTCGTTGGTAACTGCACGTAACAAGCCCTCAGTATCTTCACTCCAAGGGCACAATCTTAATAACTGACCTTTAAATCGTTGGCTAGGGCTATTTTGGCTGAGATTTAGTTCAAATAATGATGCGCTTTTAGCAATTTGATTGCTAGATAGAATCAATGCGTAGTCTGAATTTGAATCCAATGTTATTTGTTCTTCAATAGATTCAAATAGGTTTCCATCGGTTAAAAACTCCATCCCTTCATCACGGATCGGCCTAGCTTTTTTAAATCTAGCGTCTTGATGAAACTGCACAAAATTTTCTACGCTTGGCACAAAGGTTAAATTGCCCTGTTCAGGTATAGGCCCCCTTATATTTGTGTCCAAGACAGCAAAAGGGCGTAAAGGTCTAAGGCCAAACTCCTGCAGAGCTGGGATCTCACTAGTTTATGGGTTTTAACTATAAATGCTGTTCAGATTTGATTGGACCCATCAAACAAATCTGAAAAACGTTCAGCTGTGGATATAAAACACAGAGCACTCAAAGTCGTTTACGGCGTTAGCGCCTTAAATCCTGTTTGGTTATTAAAGTTTCTTTGCCATTTCCTTTTTGGCAACAACACTGTTAGCACCCTCTCTTATAATTACAGTCTCGAATCGCCCTTGCGTATTTTGTATAAACTCGACATAGGTTTGCTCTTCTGCATCATCACCTTGAAGTACAAATTGATTGGGGGCTATTGGCGCCAACGCACGCTCACCGACATAAAGCGTGTTATTTTTAAGCGAGAAATGCCTTGTTTTTGGCCGAGGTTCATCTGCACTGATAAAGCCCCTTTCCAACGCTGTATATTTATCTCTCGACACAGTGAATGGACCCGTAAATTGGCTAAGCCACTTAGCGTTAATAGCAGGCTCATAGCGATAGAATGGTCTGTAAAACGGCCAGTCGAAGGCATCGGCAACAGCTCTTCTTATTTCTTCGTACAAGTTATCGCCGTTACTCCCATTGGTGAATATCACCAGCCCAGTTCCTAGATTTAAATGACCTTCCATCCAAGCTTTGTATGATTGATTTGAGCCTCCGTGACGAAAGCGCCTTAACTCCCCAGCTCCTGACATTTTTGGGCCTAATCCAAACTTGCCGAATCCAACTTCAGTCATCATTTGTTGCGCTAAATCGTGTTCTAGATAAGTATGTTTGCCTTGATAACTTTGCATCAGTGCGATCATCAAATGAGCATAGTCGCTTGGTGTGCTCCAAAGGCCTGATGCCGCCATTTCTGGAAAGGTATGCCACCCGCGCGGTTTTGCTTCTAATCGTCCAGATGCATCATGTGCTTTTGCAATATTGCCAAATGCTTTGGGTAAAGGGTTTTCGAAAGTAGAACGAGTCATGTTAAGTGGCTTAAACAGTAAATCTTCGCTGGCTGTTTCAAAAGGCTGATTTAAAACATCTTCAAATAACAGCTGAACAATCGTGGTGCCGCCGCCAGAATAACGCCAGCTTGTTCCTGGTTGATAAAACGTGCGTACAGGCTTGGTTCGGGAAAGTCCTGTCCCTTTTAGCGTGTCTAATACAGTCGGTGTGTCTTCGTGAGGGTTAAAATCAGGGAAGCCCCATAGAGAAAGCCCCGCCGTATGAGACAAGATCCCTCTCAGAGTAACCTTATCTTTATTTGTAAATTGGCTTTCAGGAACCCGCCACTGCTTTAGGTAGGTGTTGATGTCCGTATCCAATTCTATCTGTTTTTGGGATGTTAAGTTGAGTGCTGCTGCCGCTGTTGCAACTTTACTTAACGAGCCAACAGAAAACACTGTATTTTCATCAACAGGTTGTACTGTACCGACTTCTTTTACACCATAACCCTTAGCAAAGACAACTTTGTAATTGTCTATCACCGCAATTGACACACCCGGTACATTAAAATGAGCCATACGCTGAGATAAAGACCATGTTGTCGGATTGGACTTGTTGAGGACTGAATCTCTTAGTCCATTTTCCATCATCAGAACTTTAGCATTTATTGATTTATCTTCATTTGCATTGCTACTTGTACTTATAGCCATTAAAAACGCAAATGGAGCTATAAACAAAACTCGTGGGTAAGATGCCATAAAATTCCTTTTTTGATTTTCACTATGGTTAGATTTATTAGACGAACAAACTCTCCAATTTATTAAGAACTCGTTTTAGGCCCTTTCGTCTTTTGTCGATTCCATGACGACGTGCGTCGTAATAGTTCGAACTTGTGGAATAGATCCAAGTACATCGGCATGAAAAGCTTTATAAGCATTTAAGTCTGTTGTTTCTACTCGCAGTAAATATTCAAACTCACCGGTGACGTTATGACACTCTTTTACTGCACTGGCCAGTTCAATCGCAAGCTCAAACGATTTTTGAGACTCGGTTGAATGCTCCCTCAGTCCAACACCAACATACGCTATGAATCCTGTTCCAAGTTTTTCTGAATCCAACACCGCACGATATCCTTTGATCAGCCCTTGTGATTCCAGATCTTGAACACGTCTTAAACACGCAGAGGGAGAAAGCCCTATTTTTTCCGCAAGCTCTACGTTTGACAGGCGACCATCTTTGGACAATTCGCGCAATATGATTTGATTAAACTTATCTATTTTCATTTTTCCCTCCGTGAATAGAATAAACTGACTCATTCGTTCAAAGCAATGACACATCTCGCCAGAGCACAAGAAGAAGTACTCTGAAAAGAGAGTTAATTAGGGTGTTGTGGAACTGAGAATAGGCATGAAACCAACAAAAATACACCGCCTCAAACTATTTTGGGCTGCCATCAAAGAGTAAGCGATACAACCGTTGAAAAAACCTGACCACTGACTAAATCAGCGGTCGACTTAATCAAAAAGAGCAGTGAACAAAATACTCGCCTTGATACATTTTTTGATTCAATTTTTCCTTTATCTGTTGCTCTACTAGCTCTGCACCGCCTGCTATAGAGTGAAGCTGACATTGGTGCTTTTGTAAATAAGCCTGCATTTGACTGCTGTCGATATCCCAAATAATCGGTTCACCGAGTTTTTCAAGGTGACGATAAAGTAGCTTGGGAACTGTATTTTTGGAGCTTTCTCTAGGCTCCAGTGTCGAAAAGACAAATTGAGTACCGCTTCCAGTTAATGCCCGAATTGATTCAAAGACGGTGTCTACGTCCTGCTGATTTAAATACATCAAAACACCTTCGCAGATAAACAGTGTTCGTTTTTCTGGGCTAAAACCTTTAAATTCAGATAGTGCTGTTTTTAGCTGTTGACGTTCAAAGTCTACAGCCAAAAAGTGCATGTTCGAGCTATCAAGCGTATCTTCTTCTAACGCTTTCACTTTTTGCAACTGCGTGGCTGGGTGGTCAATTTCGATAAAATTAACGTCAACAAATGCCTGCTGCAAGCGCCAACACAGTGAATCAAACCCAGCCCCCAGCACAACAACTTGAGTTACCCCCTCAGATAAGGCTTTTAATGTTAACTGCTCGATATGACGTTTACGCAAAACATAATGTAGTGATATGCCCGGCAGTAGCAGGCGCTCTCTGACTTTGGCAAGTTTACAAAACCACCAGCTGTCAAGCTGCTTTAGTCTATGCTTACCTTGCTCACTACCTTGTAAGATTTGGCGAGATACAGAGATGACTTGCTCATCTACCAAATCGCTGTATTTTGAGGTTTTTGCTGCAAACAAAATGCCTTGGGCGACGGTAAAAGCGGTTGAACTGGCCTCGTTGTCTTTCATGAGCTTGCCTCACTGTAGAAAATAATGCTCTTATCTGTTAATCCAATATTGCCTGTTAGTGCTCGTTGTTCAAGGAATGCTTGACTTTCATCCCGTTCAACACCCGAAATGACCGAGAATGCGTGTCCTCCCATTCTAACTACTCGCTGATGCGGCTTTTTCAACATAGGCTTGGCTGTCTTTGACAGCTGATCCAAAAAAAACTCCAGTCTTTCTTCTTGTGATGCATGGGCATATATAAGTGCCCTGCGCCCCACATCCCGTAGTTTCTGTTCCATAACTTTAAGGATAGTTTTCATATAGCTTGGATCTTTATTTACCTTTTGCCAAAAATTATCCTTCTTTAGCACTAGAAGGTCGGTATTGACTATAGCAGCGGCATTGACTGTACGCCCCTGTTCATCAAAAAGGCAAGATTCACCGAACAGTTCACCTGCGGTCAATGTAGCTAAGTCAAACTGCTGTTGTTGATCTGCTCTGTCCATTGCAATACTTATCGCGCCACTACTTATCAGGTACGCTTCTTCAGCATTCTCTTCTGACGCATTAAAGATTGGCGTACCTGCACTGACCAGTAAATATTCGAAACTCTCAGAAAATAACTCTGTCAGTTTAGTACGAGCTCTTGGCCCACCGAAAGCCCATTGGGTGATCTGCTGCATAGAGCAATGCATAGGTATCATAGAAACCGAAATATGCTCATGTTGGATTTTCGCACCAAGTGCTTTTAGACCCATTCTTTTGTATATAGCAAGCGTTTCTATATTGGCAGTAGTAATAATATCTGTCACACCTCGGGATTCACCGATATCACAGCTCAATTTAAATAACGCTCTAAATAAGTCACGACGGTTTCGCCAATTAGCGTCAATAGCAAACATGCCAGAATTCGCTAATAACGGCGGAGGTAAATTTTGAGAGTGATTCTGCAAGATCAGTTGGCTACGGTATTGATTAAAGTCGTACATTTGGTCGGCTGGCAATTGCAGAGCACCATCTATAACAACACGTATGGTACCCACTGGCGTTTCGCCATCATATGCGATGATATTATAACTATCAGGCATACCGTCAAACATATCCATAATAATACGTTGCGGGTTGGCCTGCATGTATGCGTACTCTTCTACATATACCTGATATCTGAGTTGATAAACATGGTTGAGCTCAACCGGGGTGGAAGCAACTTTTACTCTAATAGACATTGATCGGAACTTTTTATTAATTATTATAAAGTCCGATTGTAGCCCTTTTTTATTACAATCAGCAAAACCTAAATAATTATAAAGTTAGACTTTGTTTTTAGCATGCCAAAAAAGAGCATGCTAACTGAGTGGACTAAAAGCGTGTGCATCCTAGTATATAAGTTAGCCAACGATGCCGTGAGATGCACCTAGGTCATTCAATTACTTCACGACTGTATCTCATTAAACAGATAGAAAGCACAAAAGCTGATGCTTTCTATCTGTTTTTATTGGTTTTTTAGACATTAAGCGTAATTCGCCGACCACTGCTGCAAAATATTTTGATAGGGTTTGATAAAGTTCTCTTCGGTAAACTTGCCTTGATCAATTGCTAAACGGCTACGCTCTTCGCGGTCATAGACAATTTGTGTCAGCGAATGGTCTTTATTCTTTAAATTTGGCTTGTAACGTGCTCCTGCTACTGCATTAGCATTATAAATTTCTGGACGATAAATTCTTTGGAACGTCCCCATGGTGCTAATTGTGCTGATCAGCTCTAGGTTTGAGTAGTCATTTAGCAAATCACCAAAAAAGTAAAATGCAAACGGTGCAACACTATTTGGTGGCATAAAGTAACGTACCTGCAAGCCCATTTTCTTGAAATATTGCTCGGTTAATGAAGACTCATTCGGTTGATACTCATAACCTAATACTGGATGTTGGTTTTCAGTTCTGTGGTACGTTTTGTTATCCGAAACACTCAGGCAAATAACCGGTAGTTTACTAAAATTGCGCTTGTATGTGTCTGAGTTTAAAAAATACTTAAACAGTTTTCCGTGCAACTCGCCAAAATTTTCCGGAACACTGAATTGCGGTTTGTCCTTGTTATGGTCCAACAGTAGTACACTGAAATCGTAGTCTCTTACGTAAGAAGAAAAGTTATTTCCAACAATACCTTCGGTGCGCTCGCCTGTTTTATTATCAATAATGTAGGTTTTTAGTACTTCAATTGACGGAAATGTTTCACCACTACCATCAATATCCATATCTACTGAGATAATTTCTAGTTCAACTGAGTAACGATCACCCTGCGGATTATCCCAATGCGCAAGCGCGTTAAAACTGTTATCAATCATTTGCAACGCGTTGCGCAAGTTAGATTGGCGACTTTCGCCTCTTGCTAAATTTGCAAAGTTCGTCGTAATACGCGTGTTATTTGACGGGTGATAGTTCTCGTCTAGGCGAAGGTTCTTGATAGTAAATGTAAAATCTTTTTTCATGATCTGGTATCCAAATGTTTTAGGTAAACCCTAAATGTAATTCCTGCTCTACTTAGGTTTGTTTCCCTAATTCAAGACCTTATTAACCTCTTCGAGCAATTATTACTAACTAGCCTAAAATTATTTTAGCAATCTAGACGTCTATAGCTTTCGATGAACTATTTATACTTGGATAGCTAAGTAAATAAAAATGTTATTATTTCAAATTGAACGTGAATAAAATTCATAACAGTAAAAATGGTAATGCTCCTTGGGAGCTAGCACCGTGGAGCATGACAAGTGTTTCACTGGGCGCATTGATCACTGGCTTCTTAGCCACTCTACTCCCGTAAGAAATTGGAATGGGAATTCGATTCGATGTCAGTGCCCCTCAATTGCGGTTAAAATGTGATACAGCGGCACGAAAAAAACGACTTAGAAGAAAAGCAAATGCCAATAAAGGCTTATTGACAACTCTTGCAGCATTCACTGGCGGGTAGTCTGCAATTGATAGGCATTGTATGCATATCTTGGTTTACCGCCTCCTTAGGCGCTAAGAGCTGCCTTTTCTAAAGATGCTACCAAACAGTACAAAGTCTAAAATGCACAAGCACCCTCAAAAAATTTTAAAAATTTTTATCTCATGAATTGCACTAGTATCGTGTTTATACATAGAACATTATTCGTAGAAAAGTTTTATAACGATAAAAATATAGCTGTTCCTAAATCGTAACTTAGCCAAATATGGTTGCTCGTTCTGAGCAAAACATCACTATTTTGGGGAATTTTTTACCATACAGAACTAAATTACTACCTTAGTGAATCGAATTGCACTAAGCGCAACACCCTTAAAATTAATATAAATAACCGTCATTTAGCTGAAATATTCAACACCTATAAATAGGACTCCGAAATATAAAGCTGTATCGGAACCAAGTATATATAATCATAATCGGCTCTTTCACACTTAGTTCTAAGCCGAATTTGTTATTTAAATTTAAAAGGAATATTTAAATGAATACAAAGTTACTTTTCAGCGCTGCTATGGTATCAGCTTTAATCACTTCTTCTTTCGCATTTTCTGAAGAATTAAAAAGTGCTGGAGACATGGAATATAAGCTAGGTAATAAAGTATATAAAATCCCTTCTAGCCAATCAGATAATGTCGATAAAATACTCGAGTTAATTGACTCTAACAATGATGTCTCTGAATTCGGCGTAAACACATTCGAATTAGAAAGCGCACAAGTATCTAGTTCATCATTCAACATTCAGTCTGGAAATTTGGTTGTTTTTAGTGGTTACAGCGCTACTGACGTCAACGCGTTTGACGCAACATTCAGATTTACTTGCCCGAGCAACATGTTTTTACAACGCGTATCTAGCTACCATGCAAATTGGGCTGAGGACCGCCGTTTTAGCTTTGAATGTGCAAAGTTTAAAACCGCTTCTGGTAGCAAAGTATACCGCGGCCGCGTAAGCTGGTCTGGCTATGCAAACGAATTTGATCATGCGGTAAATTACACTTGCCGCTATGGTGAGTTTTTAGTTGGTGTTTATGCTGAGCATGAAAACTGGGCTGAAGATCGCAGATTCAAATTTGCTTGCGCAGCAATGAACGAAGGTTCTGCATACGGCACGCAATTAGAGCCAGAACAATGTCTAGAAGATGGTCCTTCTTCACTCGACCGCCCGTGGGATTTAGGTTCTTCTCGTGGCGCTTTAATCGGTATGAAAAGCGAACATGTAAACTGGGCTGAAGACAGAAAAACGACTGTCACTTACTGTATGAGTGCAAACAGCGGCTGGTAATAAACGGTTATTCTTTATTTTTTTAAATGTTCAAGTCACGTCTAAATTTTTTTTATAAACAATAATACTAGGCGTGGCTTTTTGGTTTGCTATTTATTTTACTAAAAATGATAGGTTCGCTTACACTGCTTATATTTTATATAAAGATAAGTGTAACTTTAATGAAAAGGCACAGTGGCCTTACGGCTTAATTATTAGCTTACGAAGAGAGTTAAGTTATGACTGAAATGCCAAAAAATAACTCAAAGGGATGTTTCAAAGCGATTTAAAGACACCTCCTTGCCATACGCACTCAAAAAATAACAAACCCAATAAAATATTTAACAATTACATTTACAACACATTCGTTTTGTATGAGAATGCGTCGGAGTACTTTTCAAAGCGATTTAACACAATAACAAAGGTTCAAAATGAAAAAGGCAACGCTCATCGCATTAGTAACGCTTGTTGCAATGTCCGTATCATCTGCAATTGAAGCAAGAACAACAGCATATGTTTTGTGTTACAAGGCCGGTAAAGTCGCTTGGAGCGAAGAGCACTATAACCCGCACTCTGTTCAAACAGCCTATTATCGTTGTGTCGATGAAGGTGGATTACCTAAAATTGTCTATTTTTAAGATAAGAATACGTTTTTAACTTTTATTTTAATACAAGTCACCATGCCGCCTATTGGTCCAAAACCATTGTAGTTAAATAAGCCAACGATATACAATCAGGACAAATAATAACCCCTCAATTTACTGCTGCGCTAATAGAGCTTTTTCGGCTTCAATAAAACCTGTAAACAACTCCTGTCTCGCACGTTTAATTTCTGAACTTGCTAGTGCCTCTTTGATAGCTGACACATATTTCTGTTGTGTGTTAAGCGTGAGGGTTAAATATAAGCCTTTGCTTTCAAATCCCGCTTCATCAAACACAGTCAGACGTTCTAAAATCGACATATCGTAACCTAGATCTGCAAGCTTTCCCGATACAGCAAAAGTCGTTCCCACAAAGCGATTCACACGACCCTTAATTAATGCCTGTAACGCTTGTGTTGAATTGATAACTTGCAACACGTTATCTTCACGAAAATGAGAAATGACACTCTTCATCTTGTGAGAATTTCTTTCGATCGCGACGTTAATAACTCCGTTATTAGGCTCAGCTCTAGACCGAACTTTCCAAAAATATTGTTGCCCTGTATACACTGATGTTAGCCAGATAAAACGGTTGGCTCTTTGTGGAGTTTTTGACATCGACAAGATCATCACATTTTGCCTCTGAGCATCTTTATTCATGATCCTAGCCCAAGGTTTGGCCGTAAACTTAGCATTTAGGTTTGCCGCTTTTAAGAGTTTCTTAGCGAAAAAGTAAACGGGACCATATCCCGTACCACTCTCGTCAACCATTTGAAATGGAGGGTTGTGCTCAAATACAACTTCTAAAGCTGCAATATAATTTGAGTTAAATAGTAGTAAAGTACACACTAAAGCGTGCTTCATACTCAGCCTTAGTTGTTCATGTTTTTGATACGCAGGACGACTCGAGCCAATGGGCTATATCAAGGTTATACTTTTCCAGCCACTTTTTTGCAGCTTCTTGCTCTGAGTGCCCATCTACGATAACCAGTGCTGAAGCATCAGCTATCATGTTTTTTGAGAAGTTAAGCTTTCTTAGTAAATTGTATACACATGGGTAGGTACTTTGCAGACCTGTCCAGCCAGCTTTTCTCAACCAACCTTTTTGTGGATTTCCGCAATCATTGACTAAATTGCTATTTTGCCCCCAGCTTGCATCTACCTCGCAAGCTGGCGAGTATTTGGGAAATTGGACAAACTTCCCTGGCATATGAAGATCCGTCCAGTTTGGTGTCCAGTTTATTATCAACACAGGCTCTTTTTTCTCCCAAGCTTGCTCAAGTAACCGCCATAGCTCATTTTCATTGCTGAGTCGCTCAATGGTGAAATGTAATCCTAATGCGCGGATAAGATCCGCATCTTGATAGTCCCAATCTATCGTGTAAAAAACACCTTTAGAAGAACCTGATTGACTGGAAAAGAGCGTTGCACATCGATTTAACGCCTGCCAGTCAGGCAAGCCCGGACACAATTCCTCGACATATTTTGGATACCACCACTCTTCTCGAACCACCACATCGTGGACACCCAAATCTACTATATAGTTGTTTTCTATCATTCTATTGAATTGGCCAGACATCGACTGTTGCCAAATTTCTATTTGAAAGTGTACGAGCCCTTTTTTCATTGCCCCCCACTGATCACTGGCAGGCATATCATGGTAAATAACATTGTAACCATACTTTTGAATCATAGTGCCAACTGCGTATGACAATACTCGCTGGCTAGTCCAGTTATTCAGTGGAATTGAAATTTCATTTGATTTGTTATTAGCATGAGCACAACACAAAACAACATACACTAACAATAACCAATTTGTAAATTTGACAACAAAGCGCATATAAATCGATCTTCTCTATCAAACGACAAAAACTTATTAGTTTGCCTATGTGCTTCTCCCTCATGGCAGACAAACGAGTTCACTATTTCAAGTATAGATGTGATCACGACAATTAAGATCTGCAATACAATTATTTTGATTAAGTATCGATTTAGGCTTAGAGCAGTTTGATTCCCACAGCTTTCAAGTACTTTACAACTCACCAGTTACTAAACAGTGAAATAAAAGTTAAATTAAATCGTCATAGATTACTAATAGGATTCAGGGTGAAATTCACCAAAATGAGAACAAGGAGGCGATATGAAACTTCACTTTAACAAAAAGTCACTTAAACGCTTAGACAGTGCCAACAATACACTAAAACAAGGGCAGACTCCTCAGGTTGCGGGGGCTGGATACGTGTCGTACTATGCATGCTGGACAGAGCAAAAGCAGTATTGTATGACTTGGGATGCTGATTGCTACACACAGAATCGCTGCATTTAATAAACACCTTTAGGTCGAAGATAAATTGCAATCAAAAAGGTTGCCAGATACAAGGCAACCTTATATTGAAATAGCTTACAGTTGCGTGTCGCCCTTGTTATCAATCCAAAGAGGCAAAGTTCCGACTCCTTGCTTTACATATATCAACGACTATCTCCGGTGCAAAAGGCCAAGCAGTCTCGGGAACATAACCGTTGCTAAGTGCATAAGGTACGACTTCTGGCGTAATTGCACCATCAGCCACCAAAAGTGCCAAATATTCGGAAAAACTCAAAGTTGACTGAAACATACAAGGTTCAAACCATTTACTCCTACTAAGTTCAAAAAACTCATCAAATCCCATCGCAGCATTCGCATTTATAGATGACAAGGCAAGCAAACTAGATAATAAAATAATTGCAACTTTCATAATAACTCCTTTTGTTTTATTACGTATTAACAGGTATAAGCTATTTCCTGATAGCTCATTCAATAGTCAGCTTTATCTACTAAGGCAAGTTTAAAGACAATATCACTCGTAACAGGATCTTTATAAATGGCATTATCAACAATAATAAGAAATTATAATAACTTGTCACAACAGCCGACAAAGCGAACATTTTTTAACACTGACCTCACAAGCGATCAACAAAAACCAAATGAGAAATTATAATAGTTGCGATTTAAACCACAATATACTCTATAAAATTCGGCTTATAACGCCGAGATATTTGATAAAAAAGCAACTGATTATATCGAATGAAAACAGACCATAAATAATGCTTTATTCTACCAATAAACCTATCTCTAAAATAAAGTCCACAACTTGACAAAGAGCTTCAACCCTCTTACTTTGTTACCATATTAGATACGACAAATGTACTACGCCAGAGAATGGACATGGCTTCTTCTTTAGTACTCGCAGTCAATCGCGTGTTTAACCTGCCACAAAGAGAGCGGATAATATGGATATTTCAGGTTCTAAATTGAATGCAAATGTGACACTACCTCCAAAAGCCTATGTGCAAAAGCACACAAACACACATCAATCAGTTTCTCATAACAACATTTCAATATCATCGCTAGCATCAAAGCTAAGAGGCGCACAGCAAGCCATTGATAGAAAGCAACTAAACCAATTAACTCAGAGCTGGACCCAGCAAAACAACCCAACAACTAAACATATCAGCCAGAAAGCTGTTGGATCAGCAAAAAGAGAGTTTGAAAAGTTGTCTCAGCAACAACTGGAAATCATTGCGCTCGACCCAAGCGGCACTTTTTCCGATTCAGAGAAACTAGCGGCTTATCAAATGTGGCATATGCATGATCAGAATGTTCAAACAGAATTTAAGAGAGATGCCGTTAAAATGGACAGTGATATTGATGCAAAAGCACTGTTTAAACAGTCGCTAGATACCCATTACGAGGGGTTTTCTTCACTTGGAAAATTAATGGTTTCAAACCAATACAAAGAACAAGCACTATCACAGTTTGCATCTAACGTAACTCGTCTTGAGCGTGACACTACGGTAGGTTCTGTCCAGTCAAACAAGTATTATGCACTCATGGTGGAAGATTTATTTGGTGGACATGAACCTGATGTTAGCAGCAAAGTCGATGGCATGTCTTTATCTAATTTGAACACTCACCCTTATGAATTCTTAACCAAAGAAGATAGAAACTTATTGTCTGAGATGTATCAATATGGTGAGCAAAATAACGTAGATTTTAAATTTATTCACCAATTTGCCAACGATCTGGGCAATTATAGAAAACACAATGATGGTAAACTACTGAGCAATTTTAACCAGGGTCATTTCGATGAGCATGGCCACCAGCTGACCGTCCAGTTTACACAGAAAGATCAGGCAACAATCACTGACTTACTTGCAAGTGACGCACTCTCTGCTTCATCAATTGATAAAGGGTTTATTTCATTTATCACAGAGCCCGGTACAAGTGCTTTATCCCATCAAGGCAGTTTTCAGTTTTTACAACATATGGTAGAAGTAACCGCAGAAACTGATCCAAGTATACCTGCAAGTGAATTCAGCAAATTTCACAGTCCTGCTAATGTAAGTGAACGCTATATCATGACGAAATCCGACACTGTCGTTAACAAACCTGAGCCAGATGTAGTTTGTAAAAATGGTCACTGTGAAGTGACAGATAAAGGCCGTGAGAATGGCGTTACTTTAGAGCAAAGCAGTCCAGATTTTGAATTTAGCGCAGCTCTAAACTCCACTTCAATTGATGCCCTGATACAGCAAAGAATGAACGCCAAAACCCAACAAAACGCTTGGTATAAGTGGTTAGCAAATAAATAGAAAATAGATGTGGTTTTTTGATAATTTTACATTGTCGCTTTTTGACTCAATAGTACTAGTACACCTCAGAGTATGAACACTAGCAACCTTTGAGTTTATTTAATAGGAGCTTCAATTAGCTAACAACCACCAAGCTAAACTTGACCATATAATTGTATGACAATTTCAGGTTATTTAAATTAAATTACCAACCTGATTGTTATCTAGTAGACTGGTATTAGTACAAATGTTTGCTAGGCTTGCTATATAAGGTTACCTCATTGGCATATCAAAGATATCCACGCATAGCAGGTATTTGGATGCAGCTTTCAGAATTACAAATAGACTACATAAAAGAACTTTTCAACGTCGGTTTAGGTGAGGCAATTGTTGAGCTTAACGACATGATTAATGAAGAAATTTTAATGTCAGTCCCAAGCTTTGACTTGTTTGAAAAAAATGCGATTTTTGACAAACTTCAAATTGAGTCAGGTCGTAATATCACAGCAGTCGTGTTGCCAATAAAAGGGGAGATGGAATGTAATGGCATATTGCTGTTCCCCGCCCAGCATAGTCTTAATTTGGTTCGAAAAGTTCTCAAGGAAACCAGTGGTGCAGATACCCTGACAGCTTTGGAGGTCGAATCTCTTACAGAAATATCTAGTATCATTTTAGATGCTATCATCACCTCAATCAGCGATATGATGCATGTATCAATCAGCACGGCAATGCCAACTGCCTACTCAGGCACATTTCAAGATCTCGTCGACAAGTATTATGCCGGTGATACTGTGATGTCTGTTGGTATGCACTTTGAAATTAAAGATAGTCAGGTTAGAGGGGATATTTTATTTGTACAAGACATCCGAGTTATCGAAGAGTTTTTAGAAAAGACTAACCAAATGCTGTCTGAACTGGGACTTTAATGGCGCAAGGTAACACCCCACCGGGGTATTTAATTGAGGCAATTAACCGCACTGACGTTGGCATGATTGTAATTAATTGTCGCAGCGAGATTGTCTTTATTAATGATTGGATAAAGGCGCATTGTATTGTCGAAGGCAACATCGATAGTAAGCCTATCACCGAAGTCTTTCCCGAACTTCCCTCGCGTTTGAACAGAGCTATGGAAAAAGCACTCAACCTCAGGCGCGCTGCCATATTATCGAATAAATTGAATCCTGCACCATTCCCTTTTTACCGAGACAAGCAATCAACAAAAGAGCGAACTTTAATTTCTCAAGTAGTTAAGGTTAAACCTATCAATGTTGATGGACAATTTTGCCTGATTGAAATCATAGATATATCGGAAAGCGTAAATCGGGAAACCGCCCTACATCAACTCGCCAGCGAGGCCAACCTCAAGGCCGATCAGATAGAAGCACAAGAGAAACGAATTAGAGGCATATTTGAAAGTGTCAAAGACGCAATTATCATTGTCGATGCTGGCGGTTTAATCCAAATGTTTAATCACACTGCAAATGAATTGTTAAATAGCGCTACAGGCACACTCAGTAACATAAATTTGCATCAGTTTCTCAAGGAGAAAAACCAACCATTGTCTGAGGCAAACGGAGGGGCAAACCAAATGGCTGCCATGCTGCCTCTTTGGGCAAAATATGCCGACTCAATAGAACTGGAGGTTACACCACATGGCAAAGACAGTAGCTTCTCTGCAGAGCTTTCAGTTAATACCGTTGAGCTGTCGGAACAACGACACTTTGTAGTTGTGTTACGAGATATCACGGAACGCAAACAGTATGAGCAACAACTCGAAACCATGGCTAAATTTGATGAATTAACCAGCCTGCCTAATCGCACACTGCTAATGGATAGAATTCAGTCTGCCATTGGTCGGGCACGGCGGTTTGATAATAATGTAGCGATCATATTTTTAGACCTAGACCGTTTCAAAATAATCAACGATACATTAGGTCATGACACTGGGGACAAATTATTGCAACTTGTCGCTACTCGCCTCAGTAAAGGGATCAGAGAATTAGATACTGTTGCTAGGCTGGGTGGAGATGAATTTGTCATCTTATTAGAAAACTTGGAACATAAAGAGCATGCAGCGCATGTTGCCGAAAAAATCGTGTCCGTTTTTGAATCAGCTTTTGACATTGACGGCCATCAACTTTTTGTAACGGGCAGTCTAGGTATTGCCACTTACCCAGAAAATGGCGAAACAGCATATGACTTGATCAAATGTGCTGATACCGCAATGTATGCTGTAAAAGATTCATCTCGCAATAATTACATGTTCTTTTCAGAAAAAATGAATGAGAATGCCAAGAAACGTTTGGAGCTTGAAGCTGAATTAAGGGTCGCACTTAAGGAACAACAGTTTTCCATCGTATTGCAACCGCAATTATCACCAGATAACAAGATATTGCACGGAGCAGAGGTACTCGTGCGATGGTACCATCCTACCAAAGGCTTTATTTCACCCGTGGACTTTATCCCAATCGCTGAAGACAGTGGTTTTATTGAACAAATATTCGATACCGTGCTCACACAAGCATGTCAATTTTTAGCAGAGTATAAGCAAATACTTCCACCACACTTTCGAATGGGTGTGAATATTTCACCCAGGCAATTTTCAAGCGAGACTTTCACCCAACGCTTTATGACCGTGCTTGAGCGCTATCAATTAGAAACACGCTACTTCGAACTTGAATTAACCGAAGGCATGTTAATGAAACAAACCGATAAAACCATTGCACTATTGCGCAGCTTGGTTGAAAAAGGCTTTGTCATTTCGATTGATGATTTTGGTACGGGTTATTCTTCCTTAGCATACCTGACTCGCTTTCCCTTACATACACTAAAGATAGACAGAAGTTTTATTGTTGATTTACCGGATGATGAAGAAGCCGCTTTGGTATGCAAAAGCATTATTGGTCTTGCCAAAAACCTCGGACTTATATTGATTGCAGAAGGCGTAGAAACACAGCAACAAAATGATTTCTTAGCTGCTGAAAACTGTGACGTAATACAAGGCTACTACTTTGCCAAGCCTATGCCAGTCGACGAGTTTGTGAATTGGTTAGACACGCTAAATGGAGAAGAAGATTAAAAACACTGCAAACTTAAACCGTTTTCCTAACGAAAGCCGGGATTTATCCTAAACTAAATAATATAAATAAAACGGGAGAGCCTAAATGAAAGCACTGGTTGTCGACGATAGCTTAGTAGCCCGAGCACAAATAAAAAAAGTCTTGAAAGAAGAGTACCCTGATATAGTAATTGATGAAGCTAAGTGTGCTGCGGATGCAATTACTCTGCTAACCGAAACTGATTACGACATTTTCACCATTGACTTTAATATGCCCGGTGGCACCGGCGATGAAGTCATTGTAAAGGCAAAAGAAAAATGCCCTGATGCAAAAATTGCCTTACTTACTGCGAATAAACAGCTGCCTATGAAAGATAAGTGCCAAGAATGGGGTGTAAAGTTACTTGAAAAGCCACACTTTAAAAATGCTTTGCTCGACTTTCTACTACACTGACAACACCAAAACCAAAAAATACAGTGATATCATTTGAACGATCTTTATCTCTTAAATGAAGTTGCAAACTATCTTCAGATAAATACAAGTAGAAAGAGATCGTTCCAATCAAGTTAAAACATCAGTTTCTCAAACCCAATTTAGTGATCACCTTAGTAAATACGCTAGTAAACAGACACACAATTTCTTCCCTTGTCTTTTGAGTCATATAAAGCTGAGTCAGCTTGGTCAAATAAATCCGTTAGATTTTGACCTGGGTTAGTCAACTGAGTGACTCCAAAGCTTGCAGTACAATTGATACAAACACTTCCGTAGCAAATGGGTTCTGCTTCTATCTTTTCACGTATAGAATTCAACTTATCGATAGCTGATGACAGATCCGTACCTTGTAAAATCAGTGCAAATTCCTCGCCTCCATATCGGCCAATGATATCGCTTTCTCGTGTGTTTTCAGCTAATAACTTTGCGACTACTTGAAGTGCAGCATCTCCATGACTGTGCCCATAGTTGTCATTTACCTTTTTGAAATGATCGATATCCATTAATGCGACACAAAATGGTAATTTATGCCGTTTTACGGCACAAAGTGCCCTATCTCCCTCAATGAAAAGCTTGGTTCGATTAGAGAGCCCTGTCAGTCCATCTGTCGTCGCCATTGTTTTGAGCTTTTTCTCGAATTTATAGCGGTCATTATCAAATGTAATGGCGATCAAGATTAACACCAGCATTGCAAGTAATTCGTACAGGATTTGCAATACACCTTTATGGGTGTCTTCTAGCGCAATTAGCTGTTGGATCGGCTGGTGGTACTCAATAAAAAAATAACAGCTACAACAAAGCACAGACAGCAATATTTTTGTGCTTCTTCGACTTCCTTCTAGTAACAACCACGGCATGGGTAACAAGGTTAAAAAGGTATTTTGAACACCGACTTCATTTCCAACAACCCCATAAGCCTGAATAAAAATAAAGCTGATAACGCTGAGAAATAACATTAATCCCGCGATGTAATGATTCCTATAATATTGCAATACAAGCGCTGAGCAGCAGGCTACCACTAAAAGCATGTTCATAAGTACTGCAGTTAAGGATTGATAGAAAAAAACAAAGAGACAGGCATCGAGTAAAACGATAGAACAAGATAAAAGTGCAAAAGTATTACACACACGTATTTTGTGTGCATTGTAGTCATCGCCATCACAACCAATGTTGATAACCCTCTTAAACACAGACTTAAGACGTTTATACATAAGGAAATTTACCAAAGCCGGACATGCTTAGTATAGGTGAATATGACCAGGTTGAGCATATTTGATAGCGGAAATTTAACTAACCCCCTTAAAAATAGGCAATTTCAGGGCCTTGCTTAATACACAACAATCTCTAAAATACCGTGCAATAGTTTGTTGAACAATGCATTTTCAGTTATTTCGATACTAGCGATTTTGCTTGCCAGTTGCCCTTTCAACTCGTTTGATCAAAACTCATATTCTTTCAAAGTAAATATTAAGGCGAGAGATAGCATAACGGTTAAAGGTGCCAATTTGGTATCAACCGGCATAACAGAAGGAACATTTAGTTTTAGCGCTCTCCTGGCCAATGCTTACAATTACAATCTCCACTCAAAGGAAGAGTCCGCAAATTTTGATGAAGTAAGCTTTGGGATGCAACATGTTGTTTGTCGACAACGCTCCCTCCCCTCTAGCTATATTCAAAAAAGGAAGTAGCTTGTCAATGTCCTGTATCCAAAGTTTCAGCGCATTTCACGGTAGCTACAAATTAATGCTTCAGATATTAAAGGGTGCTTAGCTTATAAAGCACCCTTTCAAAACTTGTCAAAAATCTATTCATTACAAAACCGACTATGTTCGACACTGGTTTTGCTCAATCATAGTCCCTATAACGCTTACTATATGAGTAAATTAAACAAACAAGTAGCAATAGTAAAAGTACTGACATGCTACCACCACCACCGCCCGAGTCACTGCCAGTAGTAGTGTTGCTATTGGTGCTACTGATATTGTTGACCGTTACACTGACTTCTCGACTTTGAGCTAAATGGCCATCTGAGACTTCAACCATAAACTCTAACAGTGCTTGTTGTTCGACATTAGGGGCTGTAAATGTGGCCGTTGCAGTGTTGCCATTGTTCAAAGTCACAGTGGCGCCTGATGTTTGAGTCCAAACATACAACAATGTATCACCATCAGGATCGCTTGAACCTGATGCACTTAGCGTAACCAACTCGCCTTCATTGACAGTTATATTGGACTCAGCGACCTCTGCCACTGGTGCATTGTTCGGTATCGCTTCGATTCGTAGCACTTTACCTGTTGACCCCTGTGGCGTACCTGTTTCATTAGTCAATACCAGCACATCACCACTGTTGAGCTTAACAAATCCAAGTAACTTTTCGCCGTCCATGCCCGCTTCGATTGGTATTTCAGCGATCAGATCTGACGTCGATGTATATAATAGTCTGCCTCTATCTAGATCTGGTGTTCGATAGTCTCCGAATAAAAATTTTCCTTTTAAAACTTCAATATTGCCTTCATATACAGCGCCACAGATCACCGCAACCCCTTCATCTCGATCGTATTGCCAATTTGGATCAACAAGCTCAGACGGCAAACTTGCAAGATTGGGATCATACACAAATCCACTGTCGCTGCCGTTATTGTCAAAAGCAAACGATCCTTCTTTTAAAGACCAGCCCAAATTTTCTCCGCCAGTCACTAAGGTGACTTCTTCAATTTTATTTTGGCCGACATCACACACATATACTTGATCATTATGCGCAACAATACGGTACGGATTTCTAACTCCTATGACCCATATTTCATCCAGTACATCATTACTATCAATGAACGGATTGTTCGCTGGAATACCGTATTTGCCATTTTCGGCGTTGTTGCCGAGGGGATCTATCCGTAATAACTTACCTAGTGGTGTTTGAGTGTCTTGACCATTTCCACCGTCACTGTGTCCATTCCCTTGATCATCCGCTGCGCCTCCATCGCCCAGCGAAATCAATAACATGTTTTCACCATCAAATATAAGAGTACCACCATTATGGTTACTTTGAGGCTGTGCAATACGCATTATCTCCGTCGCAGAATCACTATTTATATTGACACCCATATCCGGATCCAATGTCGCCTGCCAGCGATTGATCACTGTGTGATGGTCTACGCTACCAGAGAAAGAAAAATCAACGCTTCCCGCGGCGGGCTCTGACGTATAGGTATACAGTAGTCCATTGCTGTTAAAGTTTGGATGAAATGCGACTCCTAAAAATCCGCGCTCATCAAAATTAGGGTTAATCTCGACTAGTCTATCTGTTACGGTTAAAACTTGACTCAGCTGATTATTGCTAAGGTTTAAACCGTATAAAATACCCACTTGATCAACGATATATACGAAATTATCTTGTCCATTTATCGTCGCACCGGTCACAGGTGAAGTTAGGGTGCCCGATACCAATGGAATCAAATTTGCCTTCAACGCCCCCTCCTCAATCATAGCGGGAATGGGATCTGTGATGGGAGTAGGTTCGGTGCTTTGCTCTGCCATTGCCGTGTATTCAAAATCTTCCATGGCAGCTAAATCGCTCGCATTGTTGGTAAACTCAACTTTGGCTATACCATTGTCGCGGCGCAACGATACTTGGCTCCAATCGCTGCTGTTTGCCTCGACTCTTAATAGCTCATTGTCATCCGCATCTAACAGTCTAACAAACGCGTTACCCGTCGATTGCCCGCGAATGTAAAATAATAGTTCGACAGCTGGCGTACCAAACGATATCGTTGCCGTCGTATTACGGACCATAAATGCCCTACTACCACTTCGATATAATGAGGAAATCCCTGCGATCCTCACTTCGCCACCGCTAAAGGTAACTGTTTTGGGCTGAGTCCCCAAAGTAAAGGTTCCTGAGGTTTGGTCAGTTGGAAAGGTGGTTGAGACATCTGCAGCATATAGCTTGGGTACAAACAACACCCAGCAACAGAGCATGAATCGGATCAGACTATACATGACATGATACCTTTACTATGAGGTGTGATAAGTAGACCAAAATATAGTCAATTTAATTTCGATTTATAGAATAATTTTTGTCTTTTATTTTCTTGTTGAAACTCTCTTCTTTGGTTAGGAGAAATAGACCGGTTCGTCAGCACGTTAGATCTTCGGTCACTGCGTCAGCATGCCGCTAAACATTATGTTAAATATTGCCCATAAACATACTCATCTTTATTTCCTCTCCTTGCAGAAAAGCGATTATCAGTGATTATTTAGAGGAGGCTTTTAACTCGGCTTCAAGCTGCTTTCTATTTTTGTGAAGTTCTAAGCGCAACACATCTTCAATAGCACCTGAAAATAAACCAAAGTGTCCCTGTTCATCTGCTTTGAATGTGCCTTTAATTAGTACGTATTCGTCACTTAAACCCTCACCGCGCTTACTTGTAACATCTATCCAGATTGCATTTTTCGTAATCATTTGATCAAAATCCAACTTGCTGGCATAGACAGCATTTCCTTCATGTTCAATATTTAAGAATCCAACAAACTGCACATGTCTATTATGGTACTTAGCAGGATTAGATAATAAGGCGTAAATAGAAACAGAATCGAAGCTTTGGTTTAAAGTGGACACATCAAGCTCACTAGATTTTAACGGCTGGCTAATTAAAACGAGCAAAGAAATGAGTAAAAGCTTTATATGTTTTATATGCATAATGCATCCCTATTGGAGTAGATTATTTTAAACCCCACAAATCAAAAACGTCCCAGAATAAAAGCAAGCTTCGATGAGATCAACCCTCCACTATTTACGTTGAGTCATCCAAACTGTATTTTTGGCCACTCTGTTGATTGTTAAATAGAAAATAAACTTGAAAAAAAAATGTTATTTTAGGAGTATGAGCTTTACATTGAATTCACCCTTGGTAATGAGATGAAAGGATTTCTTAGTGATACCCCAGTTTCAAGTTTAGAAAATTGGCCTGAATTGCAAGGCTTCGCAAATTACCTTGCAGAAAATCTGAACAAACTCGATGACTTTGAGCAAAGTCATCAAAACACAGAACTCATCAACACAGCGCCCATCTTGCTTAGTGGTGACTGGGGATCAGGTAAAACCAGTTTATTAATGTGCTTAAAAAAAGAGCTCAATGACAAAAATGTTGTTTGGCTTGACGCTTGGCGTTATGAAGCAGAAAGCAGCTTAATGACCGCACTGCTGCACTGTATTTGGAACAGCCAGCCAGAAAAGAATAAAGTGAATCAGCAAGCCTTAGATGCATTTATGGCTGTACTTAAAACCGCTGCATCTTTGGGTGTCAGAGGGATGCTTGGTGCCATCGGAATTAAAGGTAACCTGACTGATATTCAAAAAGACTTCGACACAATTAGCCAAGTTAAAACACAGCCTCCTTCGAAAACTCAGACAGATTTACTCACCGAGCAATTTGAAGAGTTAATTAATACCCTTTGGAAAGATAATAAGCCAATTATCATCATTGATGATTTGGACAGGTGTTCACCGCAAAGCGCTGTTGAATTACTAGATCAAATACGGCTATTGGTAAGCAGTCATACACATACAGGGTGTCGCTTTGTAGTCGCAATGGACAAGGTCACCTTGCAACAAGCTATCAGAAGCAAATTTTCATCGCTTTCAAGCTATGATAGCCAAAGGTACTTAGAGAAACTCTTTCCGATCATGCTGCAAATTCCGCGATTCTCTTTGGCTACACATAATACATTGTATCAAGAGCTATTGAGCCAAGGTGGATATCAAGATGATCAAGATAACCCTGATAGCGGACTGCGATTTGATGAAAAGTGGAAAGACGTTTTTTCAACGCCTTGTTTTGCAAATTTAAGGCTAATAAAACGCTGTTTAAACACCTATCAATGGCTTATGTCTAATGAGCCGGAAAGCCACACCCCCTCCTTTGACACGGCACTTCTTATGGAATGGCTTGCCGCCATCAACCGCTGGCCGACTCTCAGGGACTATTTACATGCCAAGTCTAACGTTTTTTGGGAGCAAGTGGAAAACGCTCTACAACACGATAGTGTCCGCTCAGAAAATCAAGACGCAACAGTAGATGAACTATTAGAACAGCCCTATATTCGAGAGTTTTTTAACGAAAGCCCAACCAAAGGCGGCGCCAGATACGAATACAGGCTTCAGACTCGAATTCAAGACTATAAAGTTCTCGATGAATTTATCAGTAGTAAGGGTATTTAAATGCTAGAGGATAATAGACATGACGTCTGGGCCTTGCTCAGTCCAGATAAACTAGAAGACACATTAAGCCAACTCACTGATAACCTATGCTACAAGCTTGGCGCTGATTATTGGCGTATTTTTGGCATTGATTTTTCAAACAAAAATGGGCCCTACGTCAAACTCAAATGCGCAGCGAAAGAAAAGCAAGATACACAAGCAACTAGGCGCTACCTGTGCGATGAGCAAGAACCTCATTTAACCGCTCGTTTGGTCGAGCACCAAAAGTGGGTCATTGCCGAGCGCGCTAAGCACAGTGATAGCTGGCGTTGTACAACCGGCGACCTCGCAACTAGACCCGTAAAAACTTCGGGGTATGGCGACCCTGAATCAATTCCTACCACACGTATTGAGTGTGGCGAGTTAAACAATAAAGATAAATGCAGACTATTTTGGCCTCTTCATAACTTAGAGCAAAAGTTAATTGGCTTTATCTGCTTTTACATTGGTGAAGACAATGCTAAAGACAGGTTCTTGCTCTGTGATATAGCCAAATATCAAAGTGATTTTGCGCACATCAATATTGCCTACGAACATTCTCGGGCACTCAAACGCAAAGATGTTGCAGAAAATGCATATAAGGACCTCATTGGCTTACCAAGAGTAAAAAAAACATTCTTTGAAACGCTCTCATTACTACTAGAGCATATTGGTGAATTCATCCAAGCATACTCTCTTAACCTAATGGAGTACGACGCCGACAAAAAGCGTTTGTACACTATAAGCCATTGGAGCTGCGACGGCTCAACACAACAACAGATCTCAGATATTTATATTGATTCAATCGAACAGGAAGAGATACAAAACCTCCTGATTGAAGACTTGGGTATATCTCAAACTAAGCAATCTGAATTACTACTTCGTGCCTGTTTTAAAATGTGGGAGCCCGAAAAACGTAACGATGTCAGCAAATACATCAAAAACAGTTCACTCTGGTTAGCTGTGTTTGATAAAGCCTATCAACCTCACTTTAATGCATTACACAGATGGCGAGGCTCTGCTGCAAGGGAAAAATCTGAGACCTTTATACAAGCATCGGGTAAGCGATTTTATGAGTACTTCAAAGATTACCAAAGTTATTGTGTACAAAAGTTCAGCAGCGAGTTACATGATTTTGCACAAAACCAAGAACAAGACCTCGAATCTTTGCACTCAAGAACCCTAGATCAACTCTGCAAGTATACTGGTGCAGAAGCGGCACTGCTCTATGAACCGGTTAAATCAGGCAAAGTAACACAAGCGCGCTGTCAAAGTGGAAATGACATACATAACTTAATCGATTTTGGTGTTGCGCAAGGATCTACATCAGCTTATTTAATCAATAAATGTGAAGCCTGCCTTATCCCAAAAACAGACGAAGATGCTGGTCGTAGTCTTGATAAAAGCAAATTAGATAGCCTGAGCCATGAGTTGGGCTGGAAGCAAATTCGTTCTTGGCTATATCATCCCCTATTTTTTGAACCAAAGATCAAGTCTACTCAAAGTGATGTTGCTCTGATTGGCATGATAAAACTTCTTACTCAAACCAGAGTTATTGGATTATTTCAACAGCAGCTAGCAGACAAGCTGCTGGCCGCCACAGCTATTCAATGGTGTGAATTTCAGCAGCATCATTTGTTTGCAAAGTTGCCTGAGGTTATGGACGAGTTAATGCAGCTCTCTGGGCAGGACCTCAATTACAGTCTTATAAAACGAACAAAACACTTGGTCGATACCTATATCCGACGAGACTGTCACGTAGAGCTTATGGTGAATAATGAAATGGGCCAGCTAATATTGTCAGGCTCTTCCAAACAGACCCAGCAAATGACATCTGCCGATTACATTAAAACAGTTAAATACTTGGAACGTATATTCCCCAGCGACAATAATTATTTTCTTATTAAGCCTAAAAAGAATGCTTTTCAAAGAGCAAATGGCAAATTAATCGCACTGGGTATGCACAGTATGGTCACCCGTATCGCTATCCATGGTAGTCAGCTTGTTCACGGCTTTTTAGTTGTTACATCACACAATCGCGCTTTCACACAATGGGAAGCGGAGCAAGTATACCGAATAGTCAGAGAGCTATCGCAGGTGATTTACCACGAGGCAATGCGAATTCAATGGCGATCCGATATGGGGGTTTTTCGCCATGCTATTTTGGCCCCTTCGCAGGGGTTGGTGTCCAGAGCAAAAGGCTTTGCGCATTTGATCCTCAAGCATACACCCGATGACAAAGCCGTTAAAAAACAGCTTAGGTTATTAAAAAGAGACGAGTTTCTAGTAAAAAGTTGGCAAGAGTTTCAACGTGTGCTGATGGATCAACAGATAGAGCTCGATAGAAAAGAAACAGATCTCAGAGAGTGTTTTGAGCGCTGGATAGACAGATACCGAGACTGGGCGACGGACAAAGGCGCTGAGATTGAATTTGAATATACTGCACCAGATCAGTTCACTTTTGATGAACTAAGCTTGGACATTGCCATTGGCAATTTACTGGATAACGCAGTTAAGTACACCCTTGCAAACCATAATATTTTTGTTAGGGTCACGACGATTAAATATAAGTTAATTATAGAGATAAGTAACGTAAGTCATGCATTAAGCGACTACCAGTTGAAGCAAGTTATGCGTTTTGGCGAGCGTGATAACATGCACAGAAACATCAGCGGGCAAGGTATAGGTTTGCCATTGGCTACATCGCTTATCAACGCTCACCCTGACGGTCAACTCACCCTAAAAAGCACACCATTGAGAAGCGATAACAATAAGGCGGTAGTAACTGCCCAAGCCACTTTTTTACATTATTGGCGCGGATAACAATTTAAGGAGAATACGATGCGACTATTGTGGATTGATGATGAAAAGGACAATTTTTTCTTCGAAACCATGTTGCTAGAAGAAGAAGGTTTTACTCTTGATTGGGCAACGACCATACCCGAAGCTGCTAAGTTGCTCAATCAACATTATTACGATGGTATTTTACTTGATCAGCAAATCAAGGATATCAGCCAGCCCATTGATTCTGACTTAGTGGTTTGGATGGGGACTTTATTTATTTGCTGGCTAAAAAACCGACGAGTACATTTGGATCAGCAACTGCTGGAGCTGCTAGAAAAGCTCAAAACTTGTCCTGTACCAAAAGAGTCCAATACAACTACACCCATACTTATTATCTCAGGTTTTTACGACAGTGACGTTCAAAAAACAATTAATCAGCTTTGTGACGGGAGAATCAAACGCACAACCAAACCCCTTGAAGAAGCTGAGCTATTAAATTTCACACGTAGCCTAGAAATTGGTAAACACCATGACTGAGCAGATGATTAAAACGTACGATTTAAAAGCAAAGTTGACTCACGCATTAAACAACAATTTTTTGCAAAATTACGAAAAATCTGATCTTGAGTTGCAACTAGCGAAAGTGCTATGTTCGGTAATATCTGGACAGATCATAAGTACAACCGTCGCTTTCTCAATGCCAGGACTCCGTAACAAGATTAATTCGTTTATAAGCGGAAAAGCAAAACAGCTCTACCCCAATGAATACCATTTGGAAACAATCAAAGGCGACTTCTTTGATTATTTCAAAAAGTCATACAAACAAGCCAATAGCGCATCTGAGGATGACGCTTCTACGCATATGCTAGAGGGCGGTCAGTCAATTTATTTTAAATGGTATGTTACTAAGTCTATCGTTGACAGCAACCTATCTGTACTTAATTGCTTGCTTACTTCTGATCCCAGCGACCAATCACCACGATTGACCGCCTGTTTACAGCTACAAATTTATGATGAAAATAACGCTGCTGAAATAGCCAACAACTTAAAAGATAAGTTAAATACAGATATCGAGATTACCAATCTGCTTTGGCGAGCTTATAAAGCTCGAAAGTGGCCCGAAATCGCACCCGCAATACGCACTTATACGCTTTCGAAATACAACTCATCTGTACCTTGGCCTATAACAAAATTTGAAAGCCTCAACAAAAAGCTTAAAGTTTGGGCTGGTATGGACTTCCCAATAGAGTATTGGGCGGACATTAGTATTCCTATTTTATTAACCGTTTGGCGGCAGCTTTTACTGGAACGCTTTTTTACCAAAGGCGCTGATATTTGCTTAAAAGAGCACCGCGATACTCTGAAACAAACAGTCGACCTTATCAACTCTATCAGCACAGAAGAACACGACGAACAAAAGCTCAAACGATATAAAAATCTAGTTGCTTTATTTGCTGTATTTTTTGCTAACCATGAAGAGAAAAATACAGACCAGGATGAAGGCAAGAAGATTGAGTCCAAACTGAAAAATGCAGACAAACATATAAAGCCCCTAGCCATGTGGCTGCAAGTGCGACTTGGAAAAAATGATGTACCTAGCACTCCAGCGCTTTTAACAACGACCTATGACGGGTTAAATATCTACTTAAAACATTTAGGACTGCTTCAAGCGCGCGAAAAAACGCCTTTAAAGCGGGGTTACCTAATGCTGTGGCTAGTTTTTCAGGTGCTAGAAAAAATAAAAGATAAAAAGGATTATCAGTTCATAGAACCCGAAAAATGTGCTTTGGCCTTTGTGATTACTGAGTCTGCTAGAACCATATTTTCTGACGGTTACAGATTTAGAAGCTTCCCAGTTGACCTAGCTATGAGTATGTTAAGACTGATAAAGATGCACTGCCGTGAAAACTTAGAATTATATTTACCCATTTCTTTGTTTAGAACACTTGAAAATAGCTTACACACCAGCCAATCGTCGGAGACACTCAACTTTGCGTTGCAGCATTGCCAACACATTATTGACGTATACATGTTCGGTCAATATATGCTCTCTAACAAAGGGAAAATTGCTGATAATCTTCAAAAAACATTCGCGATCTCGGCCCTTTTTCATGATCTGGGAATGCTCGAAAATGGCGACAACAGCACTGAAATGAACTGGCAAAAAGTCCACGATGAGTTTGCTCAAATAGGATTAATAGAATCAAGGGAGCTTGAATCCCTCTCCCACTTTGAAACGCTACCATTACAAAAACAAGGTATTTCGAGCGCCTATATATTGATTGAACATGTGCACGACCACAATCAAATCCAATCTGATGAGCGTAAAAAGCTCGTGATTAGAGATCTGATCAAGCCGGCTGCTAGGGCAATTTTATTTCATAATATGAGTTACCTGCCTGACCGTTATACCAGAGATTCTGAAAAAACAGCCATGATGCTGTTACTTTGTGATTTGGTATTACCATGGCACCCATCTTCTACATTAATTGAGAACCCCAAAGCGATTCAAGCCGAAGGTCTGCTTTGCCATTTTCACAGTACCGCCAATACCTTAAATGGCGATTTGGCAACTGAGTACCAATATAAAAATACTCATTGGATCAAATTGACCGCAACAGAAAACTTACCAACGCTACTGCAAGTACTTCGCCTGATCCAATCCGGGGGGAAACTACATTTAGAAAATATAACTGATAACTATAAAAATAGTCCCCAACTGTTATTTAAAGTGCCAAATAGAAAACAGTTACTGCACTCTATGCAAATGCTCAGTGACAGCTTTTACCATCAAATGAACGTCAATATCAGAGACTGGATAGGTCAACAAAAGTCATTTTGGTCAGAGTTAAACACCAGCCCGAGCGGTGAAGCCACAAGTAACCATAACAGCGAAAAAAACGCTGAAGAGCGCCTAAGTCCCTCTGGGTCTTTAAATAAAATGATCCAAGAAGGGCAAATTCATGAAAGTGAGTTGTCTCAGTTAATTTGGATTGAAACTGGCACCGCGCCACTTGGTTACTTTGATGTGATGGCATATGCAGCACTACCTGAAGTAAAGGCGTTTTTAAAACGTTATCGGCCTTTTTAATCTCTAAGCCATAAATCAAAAGCCCCAATGTGTATTCACGGGGCTTTTTAATTCAACAAAAAGCAATAAAACTGTATGATGCCAATCGGTTGTAATGTTAATCAATCAATTGAATTCTCACCGCATCACCACGTGGGTGGCAATCCCATTTAGCATTTCGCTCACCACCAGACAGCGTTGCATCCCACTCAAGACCGCACTCGCGACCGTACGCAATGGCTGAAATCTTGGTGCCATTTTCATTGGGCTGTAGTGTCACTGTGAGATAGTCTCCTCGTGTTCCTTCGTCAAACTTTGCATTTCGCTCATTCGATACGCTATCTGCATCCCACTCTAGTGCGCCTTTACCACCTTGAGCAACTAAATAGCCTGACACTTTCTTCACCGTCCCTGATGTTGTGACTTTATTTACTTGCAATGTCAACGGATCAGCTCGCCCAGCGCAATCCCACTTCGCGTTGCGCTCGCGGCTTTTTAATGTTGCATCCCACTCTAGGCCACAAGTTTGTCCGTTTGCAACCGCTGTGATAATGACTTGATAATTTTGACCTTCTATTACTTCAGAGTTCGAATTTAAGTAACGCGTCGGCTCATTGTTCAAGATTTTGTTGATTTCTGTACCACTGCCTCCATTATACAAAGCACGCACCTCATCCAGCGTCAGCGCACGGCCCCAAACTGCAAAGTCATCCAAATCAGCTTTCAAATTATATTTGTATGAACCTGTACCATCTTGCCCGATATTCCAATCAAGAGAAGAGCTAATGTCACCGACATCTTCAATGCTGCCTGAAATGATATTTAATTGCCCAGTAGGGCTCCCTGCGTACAAGGTTGCACTGCCATCACGGTCAAACGTGGCTACCAATAACCACCAGCCATTAAAGGTATAGTCAATGGGATCAATATCTTTCCTATCAGCTGACGTGGAAGCAATATTTATCCCAACATCATCACCATTCCCTTCGTTGGCAAGTAGCAATGTGCCCCGGTTACTGCCACTATTCCAATTTTTATTACCTACGATCACAGGATCACCTTGCTGATCTCCACTAACCCGATACCAGGTCATCAAGGTAAAATCGCGAGCAGATGCAAAATCCATTTCAGCGGGGTTGCCTAAAGACAAGTATTCTTGCGAGCCATTAATGGCTACAAACTGGCCGAACTTGCCACCAGAATTAATTTCTGGGTTGCCGCCGCCTACTTTTGCGTGAACATGATTCCCTGATTTATCCTCATAGTTACCATCAAACGGTAAATATGTGATTAAGTCAGTCTCAATGTTCTCAGGTGCTTGTGCTTGCACACTGTGACCCCTAACCACGCCATCCATATTGCTTGGCACTGACAGACCATGATGCGCAAGCACAGTTGGAGCGGCATCATAGTTTTTCGGTATTCCGCTCAGATAGCCTTGCTTTGCGGTTTTTGATGCCACTAAAAATGGGATTGTGTAATTGTCTGCCGCATGAATACCGTGGGAAGATCCTCGGCCACCGTGATCTGAAGTCATAACAATCTGCCAATCTTCTTCTGCAAAATTTGGACGAGCTTTTATAGCATCCAACAAAATCCCTATTTGACGATCAACATCTGCAATCTCGTCCACATAACCTGTATCTGATGCTGTAAAACAACACGCGTGCCCTGCACCATCTACATCGTCCAAAAATAGAAAAATGGAATCTGGTCGAGTGCCTTTTGACCAATTGTTCGATTCATACGTGCCGTTAATTATTTTCAATGCATTATTGATGTTACCAGCATCATTAGAGTCAATTTTTAGATCCGCTTCGTTTGCTATTTGCATGTCTGTAGACCACGTAACCAAATAAGCAGTATTCAGACTCGTATTGTGGCGTTCTAACAGGCTTTGATAATGTGGATATTGTGAATATCTGCCAGTATGGACGTCGGAATTGCCAGTAACACCACTTTTTTTGGCCGTCACGCCAGTCATGATCCCAACGTGGTTAGGACCACTATTTGGCGCCGCGTCTTTCATGGTTTGCGCATAAAAAGCGAAAGCCCCTTGATAGCCTTCAGCCCAAGTACCAGAAATTAACTTATCTAGGTTTGGTGTACTCGTGTTTTCTATACCATCACCCCTGAGTCCATCAATGGCTATTAGTAATGAGTGAGAACTCGCCAACACCTGTCCACTGAGCATGGCTCCAAATAACCCTAAACATAAATTTGCTACGGTTTTCTTGGCGCCTATCACGCCCTTACCGCATGTGTCTTTTGTCGTCATTGTAAATTTCCTTTCTAATAAAGACCCAAACTGGTCTAGTCCAGAATTTACGTGAAATGTATTGCAAAATCGTTATTTGGAAATGACAGTGAGATGAATTAGTAAAACGCACGGTTTGGTTGCTCGCCTTATACTTTCAAGAGCGTTTTTATGAAATTTGTAAAGTTCAAGCTCGTAAAAGGCAATAGGTCAATAAAAAGCTCTAGAGTTTGTCATTTTAAGCCTTCGATACTTGTATTTAAGTTGCCGTTACATGGTTAAAAAAGTAGTAATACGAATATCCGCATATTTTTATTTATTTTACATGACTACTACAGAAATATCCCTATAATCAGGACAAACTTATAAGTAAGGAATAAAATGAAAAAGTTACTTTTACCGCTATTACTAGCGTCAGGCTTTAGCTACGCGGGTATGAGCACTCCAGGTACAACCACGTCTGCTGTGCCAGTAAACCTTCATATTGTAAACAGCAACGGTGATACATATGTACAATTACCAGCAACTGGGTGCTCTACCTCTGTATATTATTTAAGCCCATCACATAAGAAATATGATGCAATATTTTCAGTGCTACTTACTGCACAAACCACAGGAAAAAAGGTCAGA
Organism: Pseudoalteromonas sp. Of7M-16; assembly: GCF_022347805.1. NCBI lineage: Bacteria > Pseudomonadati > Pseudomonadota > Gammaproteobacteria > Alteromonadales > Pseudoalteromonadaceae > Pseudoalteromonas > Pseudoalteromonas sp. Of7M-16. The sequence continues at coordinate 119,988 of NZ_JAKRFY010000020.1, forward strand.
GCAAAATTTGATAAATGTGTAAATAGCACAAGCAACCCATTTGGTAATATAGTAGGTGTTTACCTTAATGATTAACCATTAAGGTTGAATTAACACCTATCAAGTTATGACTTCTATATTCTAATCTTTATTGGAATTTAGAAGTCATAACTTGTTCAACATTGCTACTACTTGGGTTAAGTGACATCAACATCAAAGTATAACTTTGACTCCCAACGTAGAACATATGATTTAAGCTCCACTTTTTTGTGAAAATTAGATATCCCACCGATAGACTAGGTTTTACTTATTCCCTTTCCAAGCTAAAAATTTTAATCAAGTAAATGAGCCATACAAAAAGTACTTTTTTAGTTTAGCCACTCTCAAACTACGCGAAATTGAGAGCACCACAAGGGATGCTATTTAACCATAATATTTGCTCCTAAAACATCCTTAAAGCAATCGATTAAATTATGATTTATTCGCAATGCACTTTATAAAAAAATAAAAATTTAAAGTAAAAGCAACTTAAAAGCCTTTTTCTCAGGCTGAGTTTGCTCATATAATTAAGCCTGTAACAAGGATAATTTTATGGAGTTAATATGTTGAAAAATAAAAAAACAAAGCTTTTTTTGAGTACACTGGTGCTCGTGACTTGCTTTGCATCTGCACAAAATAGTGAGTTGCTCTTAAAGCAAGACAGTATCAGGGATAGTGTCCTGACTCAGGACAGATTGACAGCATTTACACCTGAATTCCGTGGCTCGCACTTTATCGCTACAGACAGCCATGGCAGTATTATTTCAGGAAACCAGGTTCACCATACTCAGCCTCAAATTAACGCTGCAGACAGTACCAAATATATTACTTTTGATGTGATCAATGAGGCCGGCATAAAAGCTACCTATTATGGTACTCCGTCACTAGACTTCAATGGTTGGTATGGGCATTGGGTCGATGCTACTGAACAAAGTGGTGACTTTGAACTAACCATAGGTGATGGAACTGTTCCCAACCGTGCCTGCCAGTTAGCTGATGAAAAGGTCAATATCAGTTCTTTTGAAGTTGCAACTACCAGCCATGGTAATATAAGTAACCTCAATGATGGTGTTGTAGTTTATAGCTACAGCCATGTTTGGTTCTCCAAAGAAAAGCAAGAGTCTATTTACGTTACATTGCCACAGGCAGAAGCTGTATCTAAAATAGCATTGGCGCAAGGTTATAATTCTGCCACAACTTGGGTCACTACTAGCTGGAAGCTCTATGGCAGTAACGATAAGCAGGTTTGGGCACCTATTGGCTCTGGAGATAAGCCAGATTTCCCAGCCATGTCGGAATATTGCCTCGAGTCAAAGGCACATTACCAGTTTTATCGCCTCGATGTATCAAATGACCTAGGCAATTATCTTAGTTTAGGCGAACTAGAGCTTTATAAGTAACAAGCTGTATTCGTGCTGAGTCAAGTGCGATTGGCTCAGCTTATAACCCGCTAATTTGCTTTGTGTAATCACAATTTAGGTTTACTGGTCCAAGTCAACACACCTTAATTGTCTTCGTTGATAACGTCCCAAAACTCAGTGTTTTTTAAGAGAGCAAGTGCGTCCTCTCCCCCGATATCAACAGCTAACCGCGTAAGCCTTCTTACCTCTTCAAGGTTGCCCGTTTCTACAAACTCAAAGCGAGCCAGCTGTACAATGCCTTCCACATTTTTTAATTCTATTGCGTGCCTTAACTCCCCTACAACAACGTCATAGCCTTCTTTAGATAGCTTTAACTCATCTTTTTGTGGCATATACTGATTGACCAAATTTATTCCGTGGTAAACATGTGCAATCTTGTAGCCGAGCAAAGCTGAACTATAAAGCCATTTATTGGCCAAATTGACATTTTTCTCCATATAACTGCCCTGAGTCAAAATCATACCTACATTGAACTGAGCAATTTCGTTATTTGCTTTCGCCGCATCGACAAGGTGATGAACGGCTTCTTCCATATGTGGTAACAACGTTTTTGGATAAACATTGAATACAACATATGCCATATTTTTGGAAGGAATATGTCCTAACTCAGCCCCTTTGAGGAACAGGTTGTAAGCTTTTTTTGGCGAGAAGTCTTTACTTCCTTTCTTCTTATAATACTGATCTGCGATTTTATAATATTCTTCCGCAAGATCTTTTTCCTGTGCATTGATAGATGTTGTCACTATTAAAATCAATAAAATTATAAACTTCATTACTTATTCCTAAATCAAACTAGGCTAATTCATTCTTTGGTTTATCTATGTAATACACAAATGAATTGCGTTTTCCATACCATTAGATTAAGAAAGCATTAACTCCGCCACTTTACCAAAAAGATTTTAAGTTTTTTTTGATGAGAAGTCTTTGTTTAGCGCCCATCAATGAAAGTTGGTTGGCTAATAACAAACAAAGTTTACATATACCTCACATTGACTCACTTCCTCCGAATGTTACGATAACATCCGACTGATTAATGGATAACCAATTACAAACAGGAATTTTAAAACAATGCTTAAAATGATTTTTATAATAACGGCTGGCTCAACATTGGCTTTTACCAGCTACGCGTCAGATATCCCATTTAAAAATGGTGGCTTTGACTCACCTTTTGACAAGGTAAGATCACCAAGCGTGCAACATAGTCCTTGGAAAGTACAAGATTATGAAACAGGATACAATCCAAACACAATATACAACTATGGTGGTCTTGTAACACGAGAGTATGATGCAAATACCAATAACTGGTACGCAAAGATCTATAGTCATCACGCTGAAGAATCAAAGTGCAAAAGTTACGGTATTAATTGCCATAGAGCGGAATTGTTCTATTCCCCAGATAGATATGATACTCACCCAGATTACCTTAATATTGACGGGCAACGCACCCAAATTACATTTCGCTTTAAAGTAGACAAAATTTGGAACAAAGGATGCCGAGTAAAAGCACCGAACTCGCCGTCAATTTGCTATTCAACTCTTATGCAGTATGGTCCGCCATCAAACGCCGCTTACCCTGTTGCACCTATGATGAGCTTTGTTATTGCTAGATATCCACAAGCAAATGAACGACCTGCAATATCACTACAGCACAAAGTGCATTGCGCTAAGCCAAGTAATAAAACCCATTACTCAGGAATCTGCGACAACAAAGGAAACAGTATCGCCTCTTGGTCTGCTGATACCATTATTCCTATTGAAGTCGGGCGTTGGTACGTTGCGTATTCACATGTACTTTGGAGTGAGCAAAACGGTGAGTTTTCGGCGGCAATAAAGCCTGAAGGTGGTACTTGGACACACTTCTCTAAAGATGGCCAATTATTTCATCATTTGCCTACTCGCGCAGCAAACGGCAAACACAACTTCAAAGCTGGTATTTATGGCCACGGTATAGACACTTCTGACGAAGAGTTAGTAATGTCATTCGATGACTTTAGATTTCTAAATTAACGAAATTTAAAGTGCCTGTATGCTCACAGGAAATCGTGTTTAAGCTTCTATATTTTTAGTAAGAGCAAAGAAGAGACGATTAAAATTGAGCAACCTATAAGAAGTTAGGCGTTATTCTCAACCTAACTTCTTAGTATTACCAGCCATTACCCACCAATACGTAAAACAACAAGTATCACATTATTCCGTTTGCTAATTGAAAAGCTCGATCATGATAAAGGGCCAAAAACCCATCAAAAAACTACGGTACAAAACCAACAGGGTATTTTCAATCTTGTCTGTTTAGGCAAAACGTTGATTAGGGAACTGAATTACAGTTATACCCTGATATATGTCCGAGCAAAGTGTTACCGCACGTGATTAGTCATCGGAACATGACTTGAGGATTTAACTTTGAGGCAGTAAAAACTGCCCCGATGTAGCTACTTACCTTGACATAACATGAGTATTTACATGTACCTTCGTTAAATATATCGGTATTACTTGCTGGGGCCTGAGCAAGACTGCGTATCATATTACAATTTTTGTTGATACAGCACAGCTCACAAACAGGTCTAGTTGTAACTAGGTCTAGTTGTAATTACGACTGACCACAGTGCAAGTATAAAGCCAAGGAGCTGCTTCACTCACGTTTTTACAACTATGCACCCACCAAGAATTTGGATTAGCTGTTCGCGCTCGGTTTGCTGCATCAGCAGAATCTTTAGCATACCCTATCCAGGTAGAAGTCCCGGCAAAAACATTGGCTGAAAATAAGACAACAAGGCTAGTTAGCATTACTTTTGATAAAACGGCTCTTTCCATGGCTATTCCTTTATTTAATTTATTGGACTCAAATTAGTCGCCCTTACTGAACAAAAAACACCCACACATTGAGTAAAACTTAATCATAACAACAAAAAACAATAAGTCCAATGTTTTTACTTATTATTAAAATTGACGTTTCAACCATCCTAAAATTAAAAATAAATCCTATTAAATCAATAGATAAAGATAAAAAGGTATAGAAGTTACTCCAATAACTCTCTATACAACAAAGCAAAACATATTCTTAGCCCAAATTTGTGTGGGTGATAAGGTAGCCCCTCAAAATTAGTGTCAATGCACCTAACTGAAGGTATTAATTTCGAAAAATGGAAGTAGGTATTTTCCTCGATGTATTTTTACTTACCAAACAAAGTTAAAGATTGACGTAACGCCAAACACAATACAATAATTGTATATTGTATTCAATATTTGACAATGTAACCTCTATCAGTTTATGGTTATCAGGTACTGACAGTACATCGGATTAAATTAAGGATAAAAATAATGAAACTAAAAATAAGCAGTAAAAAGCTCAAATCGCTGTCTGAAAAACACGTGTTACAAGGCAACAATACGCCGGCAGTTGCTGGAGGTGGAACCTGGACATGCCATAGCCACATAGGCCCTCCGGGTGCACCACAACAAACCTGTAACCCAAGCGGATTCGGCCGATTTTGCTGATCTGAAAACGGCGTTAGTTGAGTGAATCAAAATTACGAAATTGATATGGGAATGAAATGGCAGCAAAAGCGGCAAGCCTGCCCAGTTCACCGCCACAATTATTACATTTTGTATTCATCTAACTGACTAAATAACGTTCTAACTCCCATATATATGGGATGTTAAGAGGAAACAAATTAACCTGAGTGTTATTGTTTCCTTTTTACCGCATACAGCTTGAGATTGCCCAGCTTATGCTTTGCTCAATATTTTAATGGCACTTTCCTTGTACATACTACTCTATTGCTGGAGCTGATTTATTCTCAGTTATCTTTGATAGCAGTTCAAAAAATGCTTCGAATTGTTGCCCTGTATAGCTAGGCAACTCATCATTACCTAAAAAGCCGTTATGTTTGTTAAATACATCATCCGCAGATAAAACCCATACGCCTTGGTCAAAATTGTCACTGCAATTAGGTAGTTTGGGTCCATTCTTTGGTCTACCTGCAATAGCCCATTTATGGTTATTTATTGTTATCAAACACCTTTCTGGATAAAATTGCTTTTTTTCGTTTCGACTGAATCCACACTGTGTATGGTCGAAGCTCTCGGGGTTTTCACCATTTGATTTCGCTTTCAAGCAAGATGGGCATTTGTCGTTGTTGTTTTGGCATGCATTTAAATCATGCGTGATTGCCCAAGAATCTCCGACAGATTCATCGCCCGGGTGAATTAAATCATAACCAAATGTAATTGGAATATCAGACTCGGATTGCACGACAATTGTTCTAGGAAAGTTATTGATTTTTTTAACGTCATACATGAGCACTTCTTTCATGTCTTCGTCAGTTAATGCAGGGTTTATTAATAAAAAGAAGGTATTATTATTTGGCTCTTTAATGCGTTCTTTATTTGCAAAATATACTAGCCTTCCCCCCATACTATGCCCGATACCTATAATATTACGAATTTTTCCTTCTTTTTGGTAGCTGGTTAGCATATCAAAAAATTTGTTGGCTCCATTTTTGCCAATATGAGCGGCAACCGAATTTCTATTCCAGAGGGTGTAAAAGTCCAATGCCTCGAAGTCGGTCTTATCTGTGAAAATAACATCAGAGCTATCTCCACGCCACGCTAAATAAATACCTGTGTACTGAGGAGTTCGTGCATTTAACCGGTTAATAAACGTGCGAAATGTATCAAGATTTTTGTCGTTAGGCTCCGCATTGTGATGCCAACCGTGCGCAAAAACAATGACATTTTCTCGTATTTGACTTGATTCGATACCTTTATGGAATGTTTCAAGATATCTACATGGTTTTGACCCACCAAAACACTGTTTATGTACACCCCCTTTGTCATTAAACTCAATAATATATAAGTTATCTTTGGGGTTTTCCCCGCTATATTGAGCCTCATCAGGCACATTTGTACAGCCTGATATAAAAAAAAGGGCTAGTGTAATAGCAAGAAGCCTACAAATCATTTTTCATTCCTTTAAAGTATTGTTGTTGAGTTGGTTCAAAATAATAGTCTCAAAATGAAGCCCACACCAACTAGGTTTGTCAATTTGACTCGAATGATTTTCGATAATACAAACACACAGATCAGCAGTCTCATATATAACTCTTTATGCTGGAGGTTTTCTCGAATTTTCACTTATGGGGAGTAGGCATACGTAACTGTCCACTTCCTTTAACATTCATTAAAGCATTTGCGGTAGGAAGCCTCCGAGATGGTCTCTTAAGACATTCCCAGATTGAAATAGTTGTCTTCTATTTTTGGTTATTAAATACTAAAGCAGGCCAAATTGTTAAGTAAAGATGCACAAAAGATTAAATCTGTGTATGCTCATAAATAGGAGTTATCTAAAACGGAGACAAATTTATGAACTTAACCACACTTTTGACATCACCTGTTTTATTCAGCTCAGCGAGTAGTGCCGCGCCTGTGTTATTCGATACTGATGGTAGCGCTGGGCAAGTGGCCTTTTTTATAGCCTCTGTTATTAAGACTCAATCGAGTTCTGACAAAAGTCTACGTATTTTCACACCGCATTATACTGACATAGTGCTAGGCCAGTCGGATTAAGTATATGACAAGGTAGATAACTTGTTTGTCGACGATAAGCATTGCAAGTTTTTTATGATGACATCGACTATAGCGGCTTTAATTCATAACTATGAGCTAAATGCATTTTGTTCACCATCGTCGTACTAAGGTAATTTACCTAGCACAGTCAAAAATAGAAATCGCCAAAGCGTACAAAGTGATGTAATTAGCTTTAGCTAAGGCATTTTCTTTTTAGATTGAAACGAATTAAAGCAAAGTCGCTCTTTTGGCTTTGCTTAATTTTAAATTGTATATGATAAATAAGGAAATAAAGAATATGAAAAAAATACTGTTGCAACTTTGTTTGTTGCTGGTGATTTCATCAAACTCTTCGGCGAAAGAAAACTCAATGATCTGGTATGTAGGTCACATGGACGGATCAGGAAACAAAGTGCCAATGTTGACATCTTCTCATTTAAATCGTTTAAGTAATGTAACGGAGTTTATAATCTCTCCAACATATAGCGAGAAAAATATTAGCTATGCCTCATATCGATTTAATCAAGGCGCTTACTATAGTTATGGTCAATATATATTAGATATTGAAAATACATTAGTCACTATCAATAATAACAACCCAAACACAAAAGTATGGATATCTACACCTCCAATCATACAGAAAAATTGCCAAGTCTGTTTAATTGACAAGCTGCATTATTATCCATCCAAGACCTCTGATGTAAACGCCTTTTTAGTAGATCTAAAATTAGCAATAGAGAATAAGCTGGGCACCAGTTTTTGGGAAAACAATGTAAGTGGAATTTATTTGTATGATGAAGGGTTAAAGGCAGCCCATGTGAATAGCAAAATGACCAATTACGTCAAAGCATTAGCCCGTTATGTTGACACTACTTACAATCAAAAAAAATTGATGTGGGCACCATATTACAACTTAGAAAATGGTAGCTCACAAGCTCGTATCATCAGCAGCTGGTTAAGCACTAACGCATTTGACAGAATCGATATACAACCAAATGTGATTTTTAGGTCAAATATCATTCACAATTCCAAAGCGACAACGTGTAATTCAGCCATTAAACTAGATGAGCAGTTTTGTGAACCTGACAAGACAGCTTTGTCTACTATTAAAAGTTGGGTAGCTTCACAAAGTGTGAATGGTGTGCGCAATCCTCGAGTTGAGATTGGAGTTGTAATGGAGTTAGAAAACACTTTTGATAGTCGAGTATACAGTAGTTTACCCAAGTTTGATCCAGGTAAGACATTGGAAAAAACTCAGCGTTATTACGCCAATTACGTAAAAACTTTTCAACAATTTGTAGGTAATAAAAACTTCACTTTCTATGCAGGAACGGCTTCATGGCTAAACTTTACTCCGGCACTATCAAATTGCATCAATGATTTTTATGATGGTGTTAACGAAAATGGTTTGTCAATTACTTGGTCTGATAATCAAGTTTTCGAAGCTCCCGCATGCACCCGACACTACTATTAGCAATAGCATGAGTCATCAGTAATTTAAGTAGGATCTATTTATAAAAATAGATTCTACTTAGTGACCACCCATTAAAAATTGCTAAAGCTATTCCAGAAATTTCGACAAAGCTCAAATATTAGCACTTCAAATAACAACTAAAATTATACAAGGAAATTAGTTTATGTACTTTAAACCATTTGGTTTGATGCTCATCTTATTGTCGGTGTTTTCAGCGAGCGCTGCACCCACTGCAAGCCCGCGCATCAACGGCCCGACTGACGCAGCCATAAATAAGACTTATACAATTAATTGGTCGTCAGTTAGCAATAGCCTAACTTATACATTGAAAGAGTGTAAGGGGAGTAGTTGTAATACAACAAAAAATTTATCAAGTACATCTATTACTTTGCGTCATGCATATACTGGCACTCGCGAGTACTCCGTAAAGGCATGTGATGCATCTGGATGTGGCGCATATGGTAATACCCATCGCGTCAACGTATACGGACCTCCCTGGCAACGCGTTTCTGTCTCGGTTCCTTCGAGCTCCCCAATTAATCATCGCTACACTGTATCATGGCCTACAGTGAACAATGCAACTAGCTATACGCTACGCGAATGTAAAGGCAATAACTGCAATGAAACAAGATATATAACACAGACGCAGTTTAGTATCAGCCATCAATATACCGGCTCTCGGACCTATATGGTCAAAGCCTGTAATGACGCTGGGTGTGCGAGCTATGGGGCAAGTTCGAGTATAAATATTTACGGGCCGCCAACAAGGGAAAGTAATACCCGAGGGCCTGCAAGTGTTCACGTAAATCAGCCTTATGACATTTCATGGGACAGTGTGTCAGGTGCAACGAGTTATACCTTACTCGAATGTAAAGGAGCTAGTTGCAACGAGACACGCAATATAAACAACACTATATATCGTAATATTCGTCACCAATACACTGGCACCAGAAGCTATCAGGTTAAAGCCTGTAATCTTGCCGGTTGCACAGGATACGGCAATCGAGCTTATGTCAATGTCACTGCTCCACCACCGCCTTTGCCTACTAAGCCACAATTTGACGCTACAATGACGTCAGGTATTACTCTCCATCATCCATTTACGCTCAAATGGCATGGGGCTTCCAATGCGAAAATATACGTCATAGCGAGGTGTATTGACGATACCTGCATTGAGCATTTTGCCACAGTCTCTGCACCTACCATACACTTCGATTCAACGTTGAGTGATACCGCTGCAAATACACTGTCTTTTAAAATAAAAGCCTGTAACGACAGTGGATGCAGCGCAAATAACTCAAAAACACTTTCAATTAATACAACAAATAAGATTAAGTCGACCTTATTGTACGTAGGAAACAGTAATACAGTTACAAACAATCAAGATATTGTCGGGCCTTTGATAGATTGGTCAAATAATCAAGATAACCGTCATATTATCAACAGATTGGGAGCTGCGGGTGTCAATAGACTTATTGTTACACCAAGCTCCCATGACAAAAATAAGTATGACAATGATAAATACTACTCTTTCAATACTTTTCACACGTCAACGGTAAACTATGATGCTCACCGAGTAATTTGTAAACCTAAACCTGATGAAACGCAATTTCCTGCCCTATCCGCGAATTTCAGTTCATTTCAAGCAGATCTCAATAAAATCATTGAACTGATAAAATCCTCTGACTACAAAGATAAAATGAAAATATGGGTCTCAACACCTCCGGTTATCGGTTCATCTGGGTTTTACCCCACACAACAGCAGGTTACTGATTGGGTTAACTGGTTGAAACAGCATTACCTCGGCCAAAATAACAATCACAAACAATACGTTGATGGCATATATATGTATGATGAAAACTACTTTGTTTGTGACGATAGAAGTAACCCGGGTCTGAATTATTTAAGTCACTTGAGACGTGTATTAGATACCGATCCTGAGCTGCAAGGCCTGAGCTTTGTTTGGGCTCCGCATCGTGGCGCGATATATAAGAATGGAGAGTTTGGTGGCAGTAAACGGACACACAGCAATGCATTGGAGCTTTTGACACAGGGTAGCACTCCACATCAAGATTGGGAGAAAGCCCACTCTATTTTTAAGCAGTTTAAAGCTCCGATTTTCGATTACGTATTTTTGCAACCGAATGTATTCAAACGTGGTTGGGAAAATAACGAATCAGTTACCGGAGATAATTGGTTGCAAAAACATAAACCGCAATGGGATTTAATATTGAATAGCGTCAAGAATTGGGTAAGTACCCAAACGATTTACCAGCATGAAATCAGTGGCTCCCGAGTTGGATTGGTTATGGAAGCTGACCGATATATCTGTCAAATCGTTGAGAAGCCTGAATACTTAGACCCAAGCAAAAAATACTATGAAAAAGAAAATATGTACAAATATAACGCCTATTTGGAGGCTTTTAGTCACCTGTCTGATCAAACAAGTCATGCATCTGTGCCATTAATGTTTTATTTTGACGCCAAACATACTCAGACAGAAAAACAAGCATACAGTTATCAAGGCCTACTTGGACTTGTCACGTCATTTTATAAAGGACAATCTTCTAACTTAGCATGCGATTAATCACTTCCTGACAAGCGCTAACTAGTACATTAAGCAATAAATTCCCACCCATTCGGGTGGGAATTTGAAGTGGGGTCTAGTTGTTATAAGAGGAACCAACCTGATAACCTACTCCCCAGATTGGAAACCCATCCACCTCCCATGAAAACTCAGCCCCAACCATCGCTTTAATTTCATTAGTCGAAGCATCCCAAGCGCCCATGAGCATTCTCAAATGGCCAGAATTTTCTGTTGTTTGGTAACAAGACTTATTTGGACCTTCATAGATAAACCCTGAATGCTGATAAATAATAGCGGGAATGGATGCTGAATTTATCGCAAACGTTGTTTGAGCATGTGTTGTTCTGTCTGACAAGGCTGAAATTGTTATACCATGGACATTTTGTTGAGATGGAATAACCCTTCTGTCAACTTTAAACCGCTCATTAAAGAAGGTATTTGAGTATTTCTCGAGTGATATATTGGATAATAGTGGATTTTCAGGGCTATCTATCCATTGATTTTCCAGTAACTTCTGATTGCCATAACCTTTAGCATCATTTAACCACCAATGACCTGTGTAAGCATAATCAAAAGTATTTTTCTGAATTATGTTATTGTCGGTATCTCGTTCTTCTGACATGGATAACTTAGGCATATAAACGAGATCTGATCCATAGGCAAAACCTTTTAATTTTTTGTAGCCAGTGGTTGCCTCCCACCTTTCTGTATTTGCACCAGAATTCTGACGTTCCCAAGTCATCGTAACTCCGTCAACTTTGAAACTGAGTACTCCATCACTATAGGTGTAATCAATCTCTATTGGTGCTTTCAGAGTGCTTGAGTAATTAGGAACTCTAAATCTGCCTGGATCAGTGCATATCTCTCCATTAACTTCCATTATTTTATTATTCTCATGGTCGTAGTTTGGGTGAGTATAATTCCTAAGAGGCCATGATTCAGATTTACCATAATTCGGGTGACTTTCAGAAAGCGGTTGCTTATATTTGGGGGAAAATTTGTAATATTGTATTAGTGCTTTTTGACCTGATTTGAAATATAGATAGCCAACTTTTAGATCATTCTCTTGAGTTGTTTGCCCAGCGAAAGAAAAAACCATAAACCTTTGTGGGAAACTCTCTGCCTTTACTGCTAAAGGGATTGAGGAAAGAGCAACGAGCCCAGCAATTAAAGATTTTTTAAACAAAATTTATCTCCATTTTCATTATTAGATTTATCTTACGAAAACCTGAACGGCAATTTGACGTTGTCGCTCAAGCTGTAACTTAACCTCCAAAAAATATATCTGCCTGTTTTAGGCTAGGTATCACAATGTTGATTTATACCAACTTTTAGAAGTCCCCCATTTATACCACAAATTGACTAGGGTTATTTTTAAAACGAAAACAAACGATTCAACTTTACAATATTTGCTGTATTACGAAATAAATTTGTTCAAAGCTGCACATATCGGAAGATTTCAGGCTAGGCTAACCGCATAACTTTTAATTAGTTACGGTTTGAGTAAGATGCAGTGACAGTACTTGCTATCGACCAAGTTAACTTGCCTTTTCCTTGTATTTTCAATAAAGAAAGCCGTCCATGCTTTAACAGTCATTAAAGCATGGACGGCTTCTTAAATCATTTCCAAATTGAATTAGGTGTCTTCGATTTGCATTTTGGTACTTAAACTAGCACCAGATTGCAGAGCTTCAAATTTAGATTTCCAGTTATAAAGTAATTTATCTCTGATATCTAAAGACGCTGCTGCCTTTGATACGGTGTAACCTTTCTCAATTACCAATGCCACAGCGACTTGTTTAAACTCTGCCGTGTAACTTCTATTTTTTCATTGTGTCACTTCACACTTCAGTAGTTGGATTATATTCAACTAAAAGCACCTTGCGTTATTAAAACAGCTCTGTTCTGTGCCACTTGAAAAAATAGGTTGGTCGCTACATGTGGTTATAATTAGGTAATAATATAAAAATTACTTTTGTCACTTTTTTAGCTTTATTTTTTAGTTATTCTGGCATAGACACTTCAGAATCAGAGACACCCTCTAACCCATATATTTTATTATTAAGGAATAATATGAAGAAATTACTTTTGTCACTTATTTTAGTTTCTGGCTTTAGTTATGCTGACATGAATACTCCAGGTACAACAAGTTATTCTGTGCCTACAAACTTACATATTTTTAATAGCAAAGGTGACACATTTGTAAATTTACCAGCGATTGGATGTTCTACCTCAGTTTACTATTTGAGTCCATCTCACACTAAATATGATGCAATTTTCTCAATTTTACTCGCTGCACAGACAGCAAAGAAAAAGGTTAAGGTTAGGTTTGACAAATGTGTAAATAGCAAAACAAACCCATTCGGCAATATAACAGGTATTTACCTTAAAGATTAAGAAGACATTCTTTTTATCTCGACCTAAGAAGAAAAGCAATTTTACGATGACATATATGGACACTCCATTTATGTCATTTATACTTTAAGTTCTAAAAAGAAATTATAATTCCCGCACCCCTCCTTGTCGCGAGGGGATATTAAGCTCTCTTCCAATAATTTAATTATAAAACTGCACCTATCAAAAGTAACATTAATAGTATTGTTGTCTATCCATTTATATGTAGCATCGTGTGTTAAGCCCTCTCCTTCCACAGTAACATTAAATAGTACCTTTGTCAGAAATAGTTCCTTAGACAGCAAAGAATAAACCTCAAGGGTAAACACATCTTCCTTTTTATCTATTACTCTAGTTCCTACTTGCAACAAACCATCTGCCGACATTACCACCCCTACTGGGTGCACAAACCATTGACCTAAGTTGTTTAACTTTATTCTGTAATCACCAGAATCTCGGCTTTCAAGTATATAGCTTGTTTCACTCTCCCGACTGATCTTCCAATAAAGTTGGTAAGTAACCGGTAAAGGCACATTTGATTGCTTGCCATTGTGCTCTATAACAACATGCAAATCACCACTAACATCGTTGCAAAGTATCGGTAGGCCTTCCTCTATTTTATCTAAACAGCTTTTCCCCTGATTTAACCAAGTTAAAAGCAAAAACGAGATTGCCACCCCAATAGCATAAATAGCTTTTTTCTTCATAACACTTTCCTATTTCTTCAGCCTCAGATCCATTTTATTCACTTTTGATAAGTCCAATTGAAAAAAGGAGACATCGGAATTAGAACTTTTAAAATTTTGTGATGATACCCATTTATACCATAATTCGACCCAAGCTTGATTCCAAGACAAAAAAAACGATTCAACAACCCCATATTTACTTTTTTGCGAAAGAAACTTGCCCAAACTTGCGTTTATAGAAGGATTTCAGATAGGGCTAACCGCATAACTTTTAATTAGTTATGGTTTGATTAAAATGCAGTGACAGTACTTGGTTTCGTTCAAGTCAATTTGCCTCTATTTGCTATAAAAAAAGCCATCCATACTTTAATGTTCAGTAAAGCATAGACGGCTTATTACACTATTCCCCAGTTGAATTGGGCGTCATCTTTATTACTTTTTATATGAATATATTTATTCATATAAAACAACCTGTTAAGTTATTATTTCCTATTCAAAAAAACTTCTTTATTCGATACTATTCGCACTGGAAAATAGAAAATATCTTAAGACAAAAAATAAGGATGACTATGTTTAAACTTCTTGGTATTTGCTCTTTGGCTTTTGCCTCAGCCGCTAGTGCTCAACCATTCACCCTCATCGAAGACGTCAAAATAACAGACCAAAAAATTACTATACCGGTCAATGGATTTAACGATCCGGTTGTATTTGCTTCCATACCTACTCTGAATGATCCGCAAGCGGGTGTTGTATCAATTTCAAACGTGACCGATTCAAGCTTTGATGTTCAATTTAAAGAGTGGCCGTATTTAGATGGCCTACATGGTGAAGAGCGTGTTGCCTTTTTAGTTGCGGAAAAAGGACGCCACCAGCTTCAAGATGGGAGTTTTTGGGAAATTGGTGAATTCACCATGACTGGCGGTTCCACTCATCAATTTTTTAACGAAAGCTTTGCCCATACACCGCATATTTTACTCAGTGGTCAAACACAAAATGACCCCGATGCCTATTCATTACGTGTTTCAAGCGCATCAGCGCTAACCTTCGGTGTTGCACTCGATGAGCAAGAGGCGGGAAACAATCATGCTGAAGAGTCGATTGGCTACCTTGCCGTTTATAGTCCTACCAATGCAGGGATCACACACAATAATGAAGCTTATGAGTTGACGCACCAAGCCATTAACCAAGAAGGGTTTCAAACCGTCAATGGAAAGCTGCTCGTACAAGAGGAGCAATCACGTGACACCGAAACCGACCATCTACTTGAAATTATAAATATCCTAACTGTTAAGAATAAGCTGTTTGCTCAGGATATTACTCACTATGGCAAAGATACGATGGCCCTTCGTCTAGATACTGGTAGTCAATTTGCCATTGACCCTGGAGAAGCAACTGGGCAATATGGCAACATTGCATTGCTAGGCAGCAATGGGCTAACTGAGGCCTCTTACACCGCTAGTAACTCTTATTCAAAAGATAGCCCTTCAGGCGCATTTGATGGCTTTAACAACGGTCAACAAGTAAACATTGACGCTCAAAAACGCATCAGGCGTGGGATATGGGTCTCTACAATCGAGCAAGAACACTGGCTACAAGTCGCGTTTGAGCGTAATGCGTATATCACTTCTTTTAGAGTTATGCTTTATGAAGGAGCTAAAACTATGGGACCAAAAGAAGTTACCCTGCAAGTTTCGCAAGACAATGTGCACTTTAGAGACCACGAGACGTTCACAATCCCAATGGGCCTTAACCAACTTATTACTTTAACAGAGCCTGCTATCGGGAAGAATATCAGACTAAAAATTCACTCTACACATAATAGTGCGAGCTCCATGCGTGTCATAGGCGAATTAGAGTATTATGGCGGCTTTGTAACACATGATACCGTCATAGAACCTGAAGACCCAACACCGATTGAAGGCACCACATGCGCTTCAATAAAACAGCAAACACCAAATGCAACCACCGGGATTTATCAGATAGACCCAGATGGAAATGGCGGTGAGCCTGCATTCTATGCCCATTGTGAAATGACACTTAATGGGGGGGGCTGGACACTGGTAGCAAACCACTCGGATGGGCTAAATGAACTGGTTGTGACTTCACCGGTAACGGAAGCGACTAGCGGCGTATTACCAGCAGCACAATGGCAGAATATTCAAAAGCAGATGACTTCAGGTATGATGTTTGTAGATGAGTACAATCAGGTTTCACAAATCAGTAAAGCTAAATTAACCAACGCTAACTGTGTTTCCTTGCAACAAAATGCCGATTTAAGCCAGCCCAAAGTCCCCTATGATACGGCTGTACTTTGGCAACATGAAGGAACTGGATGTAGCCTATCCGGTCTTGATTACTCATTTATCAGTTTAAGTACAAAGCCAACAAGCCGCGGTGATGGTTACACGCGCAATGGCGCTTCGCTCTATCAGCATAATGTTAAGTTTGACCTCTGGCCATATAACAACGGCGTATACAGTGGTGCGGAACAAAACTCTTTACTGTACTACGTTAAATAAGCATTGGGCCGACTCGCTAATGGAGTCGGCCTTCTATTTCTGTATCAATAGACGATGAGTAACATTCCGCAAACTTCAAAACAGAAACAAATCACACAAACATGTTGGATTAGCTTTTATTTGCTTCTGGCGTTGCTTAAATTTGAGCTTTCGAAGGATTTTAGACATGAGTAACCCAATAACTCTTAGTTAGTTATGGTTAAAAGTTAAGAAAAAATAGGACAGGCACATTTCTTTCTTTTCTTTTTTTGCGACCAAACTCATCGTAAATGTAACCTTTTGACCAGTCACTAGTATATTCGTACGCTAAACGATGCTTTTTATCTGTGTCATACACCCAAGTCGCAACACGTGCGCCGTTAACATTATGAGATGTTTTGCGGCCAAAACCATCGTAGCCAAAAGCTTGTACATTACCATTAGCATCTGTTTGTTTTATCAAATCCCCAAATGCATTGTAGTCATAGGTCCACGTACCACTGTCTAAGTCGGTTTGGCTTACCTTCAAGCCATTAAGTAAGTTATAGCTGTTTTCAATCAGCAAATTGGAATGGGTGTCATCTATTTTTCTCTGAATGGATGTCACCTCAACTTTTTTGTGTGTCTATTTACTTAATAATCTAGCGCTCTTCAAATTACATTCTGAACTCATAATCACCGGCTTCTGTATATCAAGTTCAACATTGACTTTTTCCCAATTCTTACTTTTTGCTACCTGGTTAACATTTAAGGGCCCATCTACTGTGTGGTCTAAAGTGTTTATAAAATAATATTCACACTCTCCTTTTCCGACCACTTTCAGAACGTCGTTTATAACCTGGGATATAAGAGGTTTCCTTGAAGCATATATTACATTGTCCACTAATAAAAATTGAGATAAAGAAGCTAAAATTATAACGCCTTTGCTTCTCTCCTCCCCCTCGTAGATAATAAAGTTTTGTTCTCCACCCGCAAATGCAAAATAATATTCTGCTGCAATTTCAACGGTACCATCTTTTACGCCCGGACCACAGCCTGACAAAAAAAACGCTATTAAAATGATAATTGTATATCTCATTCTTTCCCTATTTAGTTACTATATACTTTGGTGAGCCTGAATAATGAATTGTAAAATCTAATCCAGATCTTGTCCCCGCAATTGAAGCCAAATAAAACCCACCATAAGTTAAAGTGTTTCCAACTCCGTATTGTATCCAAGTACGATACTGCGATCTCAAATTGAGCGTAAAATCATAAGTCCCACTTGATATTTGTATAGAGCCATCAGACTTCATTGCGAACATTAACATGACACCCAATCCTATTTATACCACAACTACATCCCTGCTAGTTTCAAATCACAAATAAACCTCCCCAAATTCAAGTTCCAAGTGCACCACTCATATTTTCAAGTGAAAAGGCTTCTTTCGGCGTCTGATAATCTAAACTTTTTCTGGGCCGGCTATTAATTT